>NZ_QUKK01000010.1:0-45479 GCF_003481085.1 Coprococcus sp. TF11-13
CTTGAAATTCTTGTTTGGAATTTCAGGGTTGTCATGTTGTTAATTTTTCAAGGTTCTTTGTGTTCTCGTCTCTCAGCGACAACTTCTATATGTTATCACATCTGAAGTTCTTTGTCAACAACTTTTTTATCTTTTTTCAAGATCTTTTCGGTTGCTGATGTCCGACCTCTTCGGCGACAACTTCTAAATATTACCACACCGAAGTGTGTATGTCAACAACTTTTTCATTTTCTTTGTCATCATATTCCAGTGACAGAAGAAGAAAATCGATGTTAACTTATGCCGGTCACAACCAGCAAGTGAAACTATACTAAATATCTCCCAATATGTCAATAACTATTTTCAAAAAAATGTTTTTATCGTACAGATATGTGAGAGCCTTGCTGTCGTGTACCATTTCCAGCATCTGCGAAGCCACTGAGAATGCTGACAAAAACGTTATGAGAACCATTGCGATCCATATACACAACACAGCCTGTGCAACACCAAAAACAAGTCCGCCTGCTTTGTCCAGTCCACCGACCACGGGGATACCCGACAGAACATGCGATAACGCAAGAGCTATCAGCACGAGCAGTAGCACCACAAATATGGTTAACAGATAAGACAGTCCGTTCATGACCATATCTGTGAGATAATCCACAACATATGCCACATAGTCTCCGATCGCCTTTCCATTTATCTTGTCTCCGCCGTTACTGCGTATGTAGTTCTTCACGATCTCCGGCAGTTCTGTATGTTCTAGATAATCTTCTTTCTCATAGACAGATACACTTTCACTGATATCTTCCACTCCTATGCTCTGCTCCACCTTCTGCCTCACGGTGTCTCTGAGTGGTGTATGCTGACAGAGGAACTGGTTTACATACGGATTCAGCACATTTGTCAGGATCACCGCTCCTACTATGCCCACTGCACTTACCGCACTTTTGATGAGACCTCTCCTGTATCCGATAAGGGCGCACAGAAGAATAACCGCCACAGACGCAAGCAACATCAGATTCATATGCGCTTCTCCTTTCTCTTACATGCCCTTGAGGGCAATAGTCTGCGTCTCATTTTCAAATATGACCACATACTCCTCCTCGTTTGAGTCCGGCACAACATTTACAAGATTCTTGGTGAATGAATAATTAAATTTCATACTTCCATTAAACCTGATTATACTGCAGTCCATATCTCCCGTGACTATTATCTCCTCTTCAGTTGCATATATTTTGTCAAATGCATTGTCGTAGTCCACTTCAGCCTTCAGCGCACCCTTGTTGTCATATATATATATTTTGTATTTCGCCTTTGAGGCAGAATCCGAGACAGCAATATAACCCACGCAGGAAGAATTATAGAATACGCCCTGCATCTCCCTGGATCTGAGATCTATAACAGCTCTCTCCTCCGGTTTCTCCGTCATAGTGTATGTTCTTATATCTTTATTACCAAAGCATGCAATATTGTCATTATCTGTAAATTTCACGATAGGATACAATGCATCATCCACTGTATAGCTTCCCATCATACGATCAGCATTCTCATTCTGTCCAACCGAGCTAAAATTGTACATGGCTATCACAGACTGTACCTTTGTGCCCTGTATCTTCATATAACTTGTGACCAGCTTCTGTCCATCGTTCGATATGTCTATATCCATAGGGTATCCACTTTTATCTATCGTGGTCTTGAGCTCATAGATCGTGTTGCTGTCCTTATCGTATCCATTGATATAATTGCAGTCTTCTCCCACAAGTACAAGGGTGTACACTCCCTGCTCTGCAATATCAACATTTGAGATGTCGTAAGCGAGAGTCTGACGGCTGACTTCGCCGTCAACATTAAACACATACACATCTTTACCGTTCATATCCGCAACTATCGCGTAGTTTCCGCACACCTCTGCGTGTGGCATCTTCATCGCATAGCTCACATCCCACTTTGTCACGCCTTTTTCATCTATGTAAGATGCACCGTCCTTGGTCACCTTCAGCACATTTCCCGCAAACACCGTGTAATCTGCTATATTGTCACCTGATGTTTCCGTCGCTGACACCACATCATACTGAGTGTATGTCTTTATCGCATTATATCTCAAAAGTGCAGTGACAAGTCCTAGCACAACCACAATTGCTGCGATAGCGAGGAGCATTTTGCCTTTTTTGCCCATGGTACGTTTTACTTCAATGACATTATCCCTGCCATTTGCAAGGCTTTCCTCGTCCATATCATCTTCTGTCTGATTCTGAACTTCCTGTTTTTCATCGTCTCTGCCCGCAGCAATTTCCTTATCCGCAGTTTTTTTCTTTTTGGTTAAAAATTTCATATCCGTATTCCTTCTGTTCTTTATTCACTATAAAAAAACATGGTAATTATAGCATTTTTAATCTGTATAGGGAATAACCAATTTCTGGCCCTCATATATAGGTTCATCTATCTTCAGGCCATTTACCGCCGCTATACTCTCTGCGCCATCCTGCGTTCCGTACATCTTTATCGATATACTCACAAGAGTGTCCCCAGGTTCAACCACATAGATGCTCTCCGTATCCTCCGGCACAGAAGGTATCTCTGATGTTACAGCTTCATCTGAAACACTGTCCGAAGTGTATTCCGAGCCATACGAAGTTCCCTCCACCGAAGCACTTGTATTCCCCGCGCCTTTCGCCACTGATATATCCTGCGATCCATTTGCTTTCTGTGCCATCTCTGTATCCTGCACCCCTTCCGCATTCTGAGTTGCCTCCGTGTTCTGTGATCCCTGCGTATTTTTTTGTGTATAGGCATCTCCGGATGCAGCTCCTCCCACTGTTTTCTCAGCACCGGCCATGGTGTCTGCACTGTTCATGAACACCTGAACCTCACCTGAATGTTTTGCCTTTGTCAGCCTGTCCGTTATCTGCCCCACTGTATCCGGGGATATGTACCACAATGCGCCAAATGACACCGCACATACCGCAACAAAGCACGCCGCGGTTGTACCCCAGCTTCTCTTCTTCCGGTTCTCCGTCTGTTTCCCCCTCTCTCTGAAGTTTTCAACGACCGTCTTATCCTTTATTACCACACTGTCTGTCGCAGATTCCGCAGTCTCACGCTTTCTGCTGATTATGTAGTTCTGCATTTTCTCATTTCTCACATAATATATATAGTATCCCTTTTCCCTCATAAGGGTCCCGTGATCGTAATAATAAAATGCCTCCTCACACTCCAGTGCATCCATAAGGAACAGGATCTTTCCCTCACCCGGGAAATTATCGCGGTGCAGCCTTTTCATCTGATCGTTTATCTCTGCAGAGAAACCCATTCTGGACAGGAACCATCCCACGATTGACAGGTCATCGAAGTATTTGTTTATCTCCGCATATATCCCGCTCCACTCGCTGTCACCAAATTTTATCATGGATATGTCAAATTCAAGATTCTGTGCATCCACTGCGCCGCTGACAAATATCACCTTTGTGCCATTTTCATCATATACTTTTCCGAGAAGTATGGCTCCACGGCAGTTCATATTGCCCGGCGATGCAATTCTCCTCAGATATGTCATGACATAGTCTTCTACATATATCTTGTAATTTCCCGGGGCATTTCCCACCTGTCGTATATTCTTGGGCAGCTCATATTTCACCCTGTCGCTTGACCTCATCATCTCATTTGCTTCATCATATACTATCTCTATCATTCACCCGACCTCCTATACTCTTAAGCATCAGCCCTTACAGCTCCGCCAACGATGCATGAATAATACCATGTTGACAAGACGCTTTTTTAGGAAATCATGTCATTTGATGTGTGTAACTGCGCCCTATATTCCAGCCTATTACGACCTATATCTACAGGATCACGTAAATGAGCGCTTTATGAATCTATTGTGTAAACTTTGATAATCTTGGAAATACTCTATACTATAAAACACAGGCAGGGTATTGATATGATAAAAAAGAAGCAGCGACAAACAGAATATTTTAATCCAAATGACATTCTTGCCTGCCGTGCGCTTTCAACCAGAATATCGGATTTTCTGGCAGACAGCGGGCAACCTTCTGACAGCACCGTGGTTTTATGCATAGGAACCGACCGCGCTACCGGTGATGCTCTCGGCCCTCTGACAGGCAGCTTTCTGACAGAGCACAACTGTCCTTTCAAAGTATACGGAACGTTAAAAGCTCCGGTCCACGCCCTCAATCTGCGCGATACCATACACCATATATACGACCATTTTGTCTCCCCCGCCATCATCGCCGTCGACGCATCCCTTGGACGTCCTTCAGATGTAGGTATGATCACGCTCTCTAACGCCCCCCTGTACCCCGGAATCGGTGTAAATAAAAAACTCCCGGCGATAGGAGATATCTCCATCACCGGGATTGTAAATCTGTCTGGAAAGCCAGGTATGAGTCTTCTTCAGAGCACCAGGCTGTATACCGTCAGCAATATGGCACGCTTCATCTCTGACGCCATACTGTCATCATCGACACACTGACTAGCTCTCTCCCTTATAAACCTCTATGGCGCCTGACACTGTGCTTGCCGTGCCCTCCTCCATGATCGATATAAGATCAGAGAGTTTCTCTTCTGTGAGCAGATCTTTGCCAAGGAATGTGACATAGCTGTCAGTCAGATGGCTCTGCATATCAGCAAGCTGTGACTCCATGGCATTGATCTTTTCCTCGAGCTGCTTCAGATCCGCCTTAAGTGCGTCGATCTTCGGCTGCCGTCTTCCTGTTATCTCATCAGTTATAACCTGTTTTGTATCATTCTCAAATACTTTTATCGCCTCAAGCTTGCGATTGCTTATATCCTCGCGCTCCGCCTCAAGCTCGCTGAGCTTTTCATCATATTTGCCAAGATTATATACACTCTCATCCTTGTCTCTTGTTATCGAGTTTCTGATGATCCTTATCTGCTTGTTGTTGGCGCGGACCTTGTTTCTTATCCGCCTGCCCTCATTGACGATCTCAAGATTCTTTACCTTGGCAAGATTGAACACTATGAAATATATGATAAATTCTGCTATGACAATCGCCTGACTGATCACCACATACGTCAAAGTGTGAACTCCGGTCTGGTATATGGTGTATGAAAGCGCCACGCATACAATCGCCGGTATACATCCGCAGAACAGGAGTATAAGCAGTATAAGCTTAAACACGTCGCCTGCTCCGCACGGAGCGAACATACAGTAGAAAAAGCCCGTATTGCAGAAGCCCGATACATTGTTCTGCTTAAACAGCTCCTTTGCCTTGAGTCTGAGCTGTCTGTTGCTCTCGTTGAGGGAGGCCGTCTCGCTCTCTATTCGGTTGCCCATACGCTCCGTCTTCTTCTTATCTTTTTTTGACTGAAGCTGCCTTATCTTGGCTCCGTTCGCCGAAAGCTGCTGGTCGTATCCATCCTCTATCTCATTCTTTCTGTTTTTCAAGGTTGAACTGATCTCATCAGAAAGGCCCTTTTCCTCCTGTGAGATACTCCTGCTGGTCTTTCTCTGTGCCGTTCTCACCTGTTCAAGGTTGTCCTGCACATCATCGATAGCCACCACCAGCTCCCTTGCCTTTATAAGATATTCCTGATTCTCCTGGAAAACATTCTCCGATCCCATACAGTCCTCCTTATGTCTCTTATAATAGTGCATATCAAATTTATAATATCAAATCGCCTACTAATTAACAACATAATTTTGCAATTTCTGACATATCTGACACATTTCGGATTATATTCTGAAAATACTTTCTTATCATGCACCCGGTCACTATTATTTCACAGTAATTTAATTGAACTCATACTGATTATATTTTATAATTATTACATATGGGCGATAAGCAATATTTATGGTATTTATCATTTACAGAATGGGGCTGTAAAATTACAAATTATATATGACAAGGAGAAGCGGCATGAACATTTTATTTTTTCTTACACCTAAGAGCGATGTAGCATATATTGAGGACAGTTTTTCACTCAGACAGATACTTGAGAAGATGGAGATACACAGATATTCTGCAATACCGATACTATCCAACACCGGTGAATATGTCGGCACCATAACGGAGGGCGACATTCTCTGGTACTGCAAGCGCAATTCGATGAACGCGCTCAAAACCGCAGAGAGCATCTTCCTTAATGATATTCCAAAGAAATTCGAGTACGCCTCCGTATCCATCAGTTCCAACATGGAGGATCTCATAGCCAGAGCCATGGTCCAGAATTTTGTTCCGGTGGTTGACGATCAGAACAAGTTCATCGGCATAGTTACACGAAAGGATATCATCGGTTACTGCTATAAGAAACTTAAGACCAGCGAATCATAAAAAACACCCGGATATGTAAGCATTTCGCCTGCACATCCGGGTATTTTAATGTAATTCAATATATCTTAATCCCTAATTTAATATCTAATTGAGATCTCCCGTTCTGTTGACGGCGCTCACGAGTGCATGTACAGATGCGTCTATGATATCGTTCTTTATTCCTGCGCCCCATGTAACCTTACCATCGACAGTCTCGACTCCGACATAGGCAACTGCCTGTGAGTTTGAGCCAGTCTGGAGTGAATGCTCCTCGTAGCATACGACCTTGAACTGTATGTCAAAGTGCTTCTTTATAGCGTTGCTCACGGCATCCAGACGTCCATTTCCCTTGCCGTGGTAAACCTTCTTCACACCGTTCTTCAGAATAGTTATCTCTGTGGATATTCCATCTCCCTGTACGAAGTGATTCTCAAGCATCTTGATAGGGCCATCTATATTGACATATGTATTCTGGAATATATCCAATACTTCCTTTGGACTGAGCTCCTTGTGCTCCTTATCTGACACATCCTTTACTGTGTAGCCCAGATCCTCTCTGAACTTTGCAGGAAGGTCAAAGCCGTACTTTGTCTGGAGGATGAATCCAATTCCACCCTTTCCTGACTGGCTGTTTATTCTAATAACATCGCCATCATACTTTCTTCCGATATCCTCAGGGTTAAGCGGCAGATATGGACAGGTCCACATTCCGTCACCTTGCTCTTTTCTGAACTTCATTCCCTTGGCAATGGCATCCTGATGTGAGCCTGAGAATGCGGCAAATACAAGCTTTCCTGTATATGGTGAACGCTCGTAAACCTTCATTCCTGTAACTCTCTCATACATCTCTGTGAGCGATGGTATATCGCTGAGATCTATCTCAGGGTCAACTCCATGGGTGAACATGTTCATGCAGAGTGTGATCACGTCCACATTTCCTGTTCTCTCACCATTTCCAAATAATGTTCCCTCTATTCTGTCTGCGCCGGCAAGGATACCAAGCTCTGCATCTGCCACTCCACAGCCTCTGTCATTATGAGGATGAAGTGACAGGATAATATTCTCCCTGTCGTGGAGGTTC
Source organism: Coprococcus sp. TF11-13 (assembly GCF_003481085.1). Classification (NCBI taxonomy): domain Bacteria; kingdom Bacillati; phylum Bacillota; class Clostridia; order Lachnospirales; family Lachnospiraceae; genus Coprococcus; species Coprococcus sp. TF11-13. The sequence goes on from NZ_QUKK01000010.1 coordinate 7,354, forward strand.
TTGCTCATATACTCTATCTGGCTTGCGTAAACATGCGGAAGTGACATCTCGACTGTTGCAGGGAGGTTGATTATAACCTTTCTGTCCGGTGTCGGCTTCCATACATCGATAACTGCGTTGCAGACCTCAAGTGCATAGTCAACCTCTGTTCCGGTGAAGCTCTCCGGTGAATACTCAAAACGATATGGAACGCCGTACTCATCAGCCATCTTGTTGAGCAGCTCTGCTCCATCCACTGCTATCTTAAGTATCTCTTCCTTTGACTTTCTGAACACCTGCTGTCTCTGGGCAAATGATGTTGAATTGTACAGATGTACGATCACGTTCTTTGCACCCTCTATAGCCTTAAATGTCTTCTCTATGATATGTGGTCTTGCCTGTGTAAGTACCTGTATCGTGACATCATCAGGTATGAGATCCTGCTCTATAAGTGTTCGGCAGAACTCGTACTCAGTCTCGGACGCTGCAGGAAATCCGATCTCTATCTCCTTGAAACCGATCCTGACAAGCTCCTTGAAAAATTCCAGCTTCTCATCAAGGCTCATAGGTACGATCAGGGCCTGATTACCGTCTCTCAGATCCACGCTGCACCAGATAGGTGCTTTGTCAATATACTCCTTGTTTACCCAGTCTGTGCACTGTACCGGCGGCATGTAATAGCCACGCTTGTAATTCTGATAATTCTTCATTGATATAACCTCCTACTTAAGCAAAAAAAAACTCACATCTCCTAATCACTATAGAGACGTAAGTTACGCGGTACCACTCTATTTCATACAATAATGTATGCTCTCATCGCAGATACAGATGAACGATATACTTACCGCCGTCTTATACCCTCCTGCTGTAACGGTCAGGCTCCGTCCCTTCCTACTTCACACGATCATCTGACGTGCCATTCAGCGGGCTGCTCCAAGGCGAGTTCAAACCCTATCGATCACCGCCTCACACCAACCGGCGGTTCTCTGAACATCTCCAGAATTCTACTGCTCCTCTTCATCGCATTATCTAGGCTGACTCTAACACATACAAGTGTCAGATGTCAACCCCTTTTAGCTATAATCCTATATATATTAACAGTTCTACCAGACAATAAATCTCTTGTTCTTGAGAGATCTTCCGCCTGCTGTAAGCATCAGTATACCCACTACAAGACCAGTAACTATCGTTATAACCCCAAGTGCTATGTTGAGTGCTCCAACCTGCTTCATAGTCTTATATGCTTTCTCCATACTCATATGCTCCTTTCTATAAGTCTTTATCAATTCTCAGATATAGTAAGTATATCATGTGATATTGCTTCTTACAACTTAAAACTTGAATTAGTTTATTTTACTTTGCACCCCGCCCGTGATAAAATAACTGTGTTTCGGATCATTATATTTGTATACAAAAAGGAGTATCAATATGCCAGCAATAACAAATGACTGGGCTGAATATCTTAAGCCTGAATATAAGAAACCTTACTATAAAAAGCTGTTTGATTTTGTGGGACAGGCATACGCAACGGAAACTGTCTACCCACCAGCCGATGATATATTCAACGCATTTCACACAACGCCGTTATCCCATGTAAAATGTGTGATAATCGGTCAGGATCCATATCATGAGCCAGGGCAGGCACACGGTCTGAGTTTCAGTGTGAAACCAGGTGTCACCATACCACCATCGCTCGTCAACATATATCAGGAGCTTCACGATGATCTGGGATGTAAGATCCCCAATAACGGATATCTTGAGAAGTGGGCCGACCAGGGAGTCCTCATGCTCAATGCCGTGCTGACCGTTCAGGCTCACAGAGCCGGTTCCCATCAGGGAAAGGGCTGGGAACATTTTACCGATGCAGCGATCAGGATCCTGAACGAGCAGGACAGACCTATCGTGTTCATCCTGTGGGGTGCATACGCCCAGAAGAAGGCCGCATTCCTGAACAACCCACACCACCTGATCCTGAAGTCCGCACACCCAAGTCCACTGTCTGTATACAGGGGCTTCTGGGGAAGCAAGCCGTTCAGCAAGACCAACGATTTCCTGGTTGCAAACGGAGTCGAGCCTATCGACTGGCAGATCGAGGACATTTGATTTTGGAGGACTGTACACATGGAGATTTATATTGTAAGACACGGTGAAACCGTATGGAATAAAAAGAAGCTGCTTCAGGGCCGGACTGACATTGAGCTCAGCGACAAAGGACGAGAGCTCGCCAGGATCACAGGAGAAAATCTGAGAGACACACACTTTGATATGGTGTTTTCCAGTCCGCTTAAGAGGGCTTACGAGACAGCCAGCCTCATTGTCGGCGGCAGGGACATTCCAATTGTGAAGAATGACCTCATAAAGGAAATGTGCTTTGGTGACTGGGAAGGGCAGAATATGTCAGAACTTCTGGCAGACGGAGGTCAGGATTTTCAGTATTTCTTCAAGCATCCTGAGCTCTATCACCCGGTTGGAAACGGTGAATCATTTGAGGAACTCTGCCAGCGGGCGGCCAGATTCATGACTGAGTATGTGGAGCCACTCTCCTCAAAATATTCAAGGATCATGATCGTTGCCCACGGTGCGATAAACAAAGCAATGATGATGCATGTAAAAAAGCATCCGCTCGAGGATTTCTGGTCAGGCGGGCTGCAGCAGAACTGCAACGTGATAATGCTTGACTACTCAGACAACGTATATACGATCATCGACGAGACAAAAATTTTCTATTAGACAGTATAATAAAAACAAAGAGCACTGTCCCGGCTTCATCCATGATACAACCTATCATGAATGTTTCAGGTTCAGTGCTCTCTGCACTTCCAGTATCTGCTCTTCTATCTTATCTGCGAGCATATATATCTGTTCATTATATCTTCCGTCTATTCTCCGCATAGCCTCGGGAAGGGGATTGAGAATGTCTGTATACGACTGCTTTATCTTCTTCTGTATCCACCTCACATCAGGCATGTAAACTATCGTTCTGAGATTGTGAAGCCTGTCCGCAAGCTTCACGATCACCGTCTGGTACGAACCCTGGGAAAATAACCTCCTGGCATATACGGAAAACGGTTCCCCCTGTATCCTAGTCAGAAGTCTTACCTGTTCGCGTATGTCCGCGCCAAATGCACTCTCTATATCGTCAAGTGTACATTCTGTATCTTCAACCGTGTCGTGAAGGAGTGCAGTTATGAGGATATCCTCGTCGGTTATCCCGCACTCTTCTCTCAGGATATTGTATACGCCAAGTATATGCTCATCATAATAAGGCTTCATACCGCCATTTCCCCGGCGCATCTGCCCTTCATGAAATGCTTTTGCCATATCCATAGCCTGCTGTATGCGTTCTGAAACCTGTACATCCGGTCCAACCATATCATCAACGCCTTTTCCCAGTGTCATGTCAGCCATCTTCTTATCCCTTTCAGTACATCCCAAACTACACAAAGTATAACATAGCAGCCTTGAATAATCTATCCATTTTTTATATACTTAACAAATGTGCTTCTATTAAATTTTACATTTACAATGAAATATTTTTTACTTTGCACATCACACTTTACAAAAGGAGTATATACATGGACATAATCAAGAAAATTGCTCAGGAGATAGGCTGTCGCGACAGCCAGGTTGAAGCAGCGGTAAAACTCATCGATGATGGCAACACAATTCCATTCATCGCCAGATATAGAAAGGAAGCCACCGGCTCCCTCAACGACGAACAGCTTCGTCTTCTTCACGAAAGACTTGTATACCTTAGAAATCTCGAGGACAAAAAGGCTCAGGTCATCGCAAGTATAGAGGAGCAGGGAAAACTTACAGATCAGCTCAGGACGGACATTGAGAAGGCCGAGACCATGGTTCTGGTCGACGATCTCTACAGACCATACAGGCCTAAGCGAAAGACAAGGGCAACCATCGCCAAGGACAAAGGGCTGGAGGGGCTTGCAAACATCATCATGCTGCAGATGACCAGAACTCCGATAGTCAAGGAAGCTGAAGCTTATGTGTCTGAGGAGAAGGGCGTTGCAGACACCAGCGAAGCCATCGCAGGCGCAATGGACATAATCGCTGAAAATATATCTGACACCGCCGATTACAGGACTCACATAAGAGACCTCACCACCAGACACGGTGTGCTGAGAACAACAGCAAAGGACCCGGAGGCTGAATCCGTATACGAGATGTACTACGACTTCTCCACCCCTGTATCCAAGATGACCGGATACAGAACCCTCGCCGTTAACCGCGGTGAAAAGGAAAAGTTCATCACAGTAAAGATCGAGGCACCGGTCAACGACATAATATCATATCTGAAAAAACAGATCATCGTCAGAGACAATCCTGAGACCGAACAGATACTTTCAGACGCGATCGCAGACAGCTACGACAGGCTCATAGCCCCTGCCATCGAGAGGGAGATCAGAAACGCCCTCACAGAGACCGCTGAGGACGGTGCCATCAAGGTATTTGCATCGAATCTGCAGCAACTCCTCATGCAGCCTCCTATCGCAGGACAGACCGTGCTCGGCTGGGATCCGGCGTTCAGAACCGGCTGTAAGCTCGCAGTTGTGGATCCGACCGGAAAGGTTCTCGACACCGTTGTCATATTCCCAACGGCACCTCAGAAGAAGGTTGCAGAGGCTAAAAATACTGTGAATGCTCTAATAAAGAAGTACGGCATAACTCTCATATCCGTGGGAAATGGTACGGCATCCAGAGAGTCAGAGATGGTGATCGCCGAGCTCATCAGTGAACTTGACACACCTGTACAGTACGTGATAACCAACGAGGCAGGAGCTTCTGTCTACTCCGCCAGCAAGCTTGCAACCGAGGAATTCCCTCATTTTGATGTTGGTCAGAGAAGTGCGGCTTCCATCGCCAGGAGAGTACAGGATCCTCTGGCAGAGCTGGTCAAGATCGATCCAAAGGCTATCGGAGTCGGTCAGTATCAGCACGATATGAACCAGAAGAAGCTGACAGAAGCCCTGGACGCAGTTGTTGAGGATTCTGTAAATAAAGTCGGCGTCGACCTCAATACCGCTTCTGCCCCACTTATGGAGCACATTTCCGGAATAAACAAGACGCTGGCCAAGAATATCGTGGATTACAGAGAGGCAAATGGACGCTTCAAAACCAGAAAGGAACTCCTCAAGGTTGCCAAGCTCGGACCTAAGGCATTTGAACAGTGCGCAGGTTTCATGAGGATAAGCGGCGGCTCAAATCCTCTGGATGCCACATCTGTACATCCTGAGAGTTACGATATAGCCACTGCCCTGCTGAGCCACATCGGCTACACAACCGATGACATTGCATCCGGCAGGCTCAAGGATCTTTCAAAAGCCGCCGGCAACATCAAAAAGCTAGCTGAGGAGCTGGGAACAGGAACGATAACTCTCAACGACATCATAAAGGAGCTTGAAAAGCCTGCCCGTGATCCCCGTGACGAGATGCCAAAGCCGATCCTCAGAGGAGATGTCCTTGAGATGAAGGATCTGACAGAGGGAATGATACTCAAGGGAACCGTCAGAAACGTGATCGACTTCGGTGCATTTGTGGATATAGGTGTTCATCAGGACGGACTTGTCCACATCTCAGAGATGTCCGACAAATTCATAAAGCACCCTCTTGACGTGGTGAGCGTCGGCGACATTGTCCAGGTAAAGGTCATCGGCATAGACCTCGCCAAGAAACGCATACAGCTCTCCATGAAGGGTATTTAACACACGACAAAATACAGTAACATATTTAAGCCTCCAGCATAGTTTATACAGAGAAAACTTATGTATGGAGGCTTTTATAGTGGAACAAAACAGAAACTGCTGCCGTAACGGCCAGAATCGATGCTACTATAACCAGGGAACCTCTGTTAAATATACCGCCTCATCCGGCTCCAAGCCACGTTCCTGTGAATCCGGCACTGCCCCATCCGCAAGATCAGGCAGGCCCCTTGGAATGGCTTATATCCCTGAACAGCCCTTTGAAAATCTGTACGATGCAAAGTGCGGACTTGTGGAGGGAACCATGTTCAAGGATCTCAATCTGATATTCTGCGGGGTAAGGGGGAAATAGGCATGAATAAAATGAACAAAAAACAGCTTCTGCGCTTTATCACAGAGGTCTCTTTTGCACTTGACGATATTGCGCTCTATCTCGACCTTCATCCCGACTGCACCAAGGCGCTTTCGAGCTATGACAACTATCAGAGCATGCGCACCCAGGCTATAAATGATTACGTGAACATGTATGGGCCGCTGAACAAATATCAGGTCACTGACAACAACTATTTCAACTGGGTCAATGACCCTTGGCCATGGGAAGGAGAGTGTAACTGCTAATGTGGGTTTATGAGAAAAGATTACAATTTCCTATAAATATAAAGGAAACCAACGCAAAGCTGGCTCAGGACATAATCAGTCAATACGGCGGCCCAGACGGCGAAATGAGCGCCTCCATGAGATACCTGTCGCAGAGATATTCCATGCCTGACAAGAAGGTCAAGGCGGCTCTGACCGACATCGGAACCGAGGAACTTGCCCATCTCGAGATGGTTGCGACCATCATTTACCAGCTCACAAGGGATCTGAGCATCGAGGAGATCAAGGCATCTGGATTTGACAAATATTATATCGACCACACCATCGGCATCTGGCCCCAGGCGGCAGGAGGAATTCCATTTAACGCCTGCGAATTCCAGTGCAAGGGCGACGCGATAACAGATCTTTTTGAGGATATGGCCGCTGAGCAGAAAGCCAGGTCGACCTACGACAACATCCTCAGACTGTGCAAGGATCACCCGGACGTATATGAGCCTATCAAATTCCTGCGCGAGAGGGAGATCGTGCACTTCCAGAGATTTGGCGAATGCCTTGAGGCTGTAAAAGATACCATCGATCACAAGAATTTCTATGCATTCAACCCTTCATTTGACACCAAGGCACCTTGTTTAAAGAATAATTGAAAATTAGAAATATCGGTGGTAAAATGATGTCACTTTTAACAAGAGAAGAGGCGGTGTTATGTCAGAAAAACAGACCAACCATTCACAGAGATTCGGAATCATACTGGTTCTGTCATGCGGAATCATGTGGGGCATAAGCGGAGTCCTTGGACAATACGTGTTCCAGTCGTCAGATGTAAATGCCACACAGCTTTCCATAATCAGACAGTTTATATCCGGTGTCGTACTGCTTGTCATCGCCGCCGTAAAGAGAGATAAAAAGGCTTTGACCATATGGTCAAAGCCTAAAAGTGTCATATCTATTCTGTTCTTTGCACTCTCAGGTGTCATGGGCGTGCAGTTCACATACTTCGCTTCCATCGAACATTCCAACGCCGCAACCGGCACAGTGATCCAGTTCACATACATAATCATGCTGCTGTTGTACACAACAATATTCATGCACAAGAGACCTCATATATATGAAGCCGCCTCAGTCGTATGTGCATTTGCTGGTATCTTTCTGATCGCCACACACGGCAGCCTGAATTCCCTTGCCATATCCAGGCCGGCGCTCATATGGGGACTCACCTCAGCGGTATGTTTCACTATATACTGCCTTTATCCTCAGAAGCTCTACAATGAATATGGTCTGGTAAATATCATAGGCTGGTCATCACTCATAGCCTCCATTTTCCTTGCGCTGGTCACGAAAACATTCTCACTGCCTCACATGGATGGAAGGATAATTGCAGCCTCACTTGCGGTAGCCATTGTGGGCTCCCTCATCCCATTTACAATATATGGTCTCGGCATCAGCATCCTCGGAAGCGTGAAGGCGAGTCTATTTGTCACAGTCGAGCCCGTGTCAAGTGCCCTGCTGACGTGGATCTTTCTGGGAACCCAGTTCACCCGCATGGATCTGATCGGTTTTCTCCTGATTCTTGGATCCATACAGGTTGTTGCCATAATGACATTTCACAATGAAAAACACATAGTAAAAGCTGAACAGACCCATCTGTCATGATGAAAGTCCATCCAGTTCATCTATCGCACATCTCATAACCCGGATCTCCTGAAGCTTTTCATCAAGAAGCTTCTCCCGGTGTGTGAGTTTTTCGTATATATCTCTTCTTCGTCCGTCAAGGCTTTGCAGCCCGGTTCTGCGGCTGTGTATCTCATCCCGCTGTGCACAGAGCTTATCAAGTTCCGCCCTGCTTTCCTCAAGCTCCGCTGTCAATCTCTTTCTTCCACTCTTCTTCCTGAGTCCCCAGTATTTTGACAATGCATATCCAATATAGTATGCAAGTCCCGCAGCTCCGACAGCGAAGAGCATCGCATACACAAGTCGTCCGTCCGGGAGAATATTATCCCCCCGTGCGACCAATGCATACATTATAACTATCGACAATATTCCAAGTACCATGAGCGGTACAAGTGCTGTTCTTACTCCAGTCCTTATCCAGCTTCGTCTGTACTCCTTAGGAAGCTCCTCCAGATGACGTCTGAGCGTCGTGATCTCAAGTTCGCTTTTCCGCTCCTGTGCCCATACCGAGTTAAGCTCACCCAGAACATCAGAGCTGACCTCGTAGTCATTTTGCAGGCTCATATATTCCCTGACCGCAGCGTCCGCCTCGTATGTCTGACATTTCATCCTGAGTATCTGTCTTACCTGTCTCAGTGTATCGTGATAAAGCTCCCTGCCCATTTTTCTGCCCGATCTTGCATACAGCCCCGACACCTCTATCATCATGTCGACCGCAAGTTTTATTCCGTCTCTGCTTTCAAGATCGGCTACATTCAGTTTATCGAGCAATCTGCCAAATTCTGTATTTTTGTTGGCTCTGGCGTATTCACTGTAGTCGGATCGTTCAAATCTCTCACCTTCCACCGCCAGGATTCTGTAATCCTTCAGCATGGATGATATATCAAATTTCTTCTCACAACCTGCCATACGGTTCAGGCATATGGAATATATATTGTCACGTCCCTCAAGCTCCAGGATACCCAGAATGGCCTCCGTCAGAGCACCGTCCCTTGTATCGTTATCCACCGGATAATCAATTCTTTTATATTCTCTGACCGCAGCAGGCACAAACTTAGTCGAAACCACTCCGTCAGACATTTCCCCATATATATATCCATGTGCGCCTGTTGACTCTCTCGACACAGCCTCCGGACTTCCAGAATAATAAGCCTTGCCCGGAATCTTCATCTGATACTTCTGGTGGCCGCCAAACGCAATGTAATTAAATCCACTGGCACGCAGCCTGTTCCAGTCAACCGGCATCCGTCTCCGGTCACCCCCACATGCGATCAGCACATTACATACCACTTCATCCTGCGGTTCTGCATCATCCACCACCCTGGCATCCATCTTCCTGTCAAAATAACTCACGCCGTATATATCAACATCCTTGTCCGGAAAATGAATATGATCCAGTGCCATGGTCGCCTGCTCATCCCTGACCGCTGTGTACCCCATGTCTCCAGTCTGCTTGTCTCCAATCTGTCTTATTCCAGGGCTTCCGATCACACACACACGGGATTTGAAACCATAGTCAAGAAGCGGCGCATCACTTCCCAGATTATCCTGAAATCCAGCAGCATATATGACCACTGTATGCTTTAAGCTTCCAAATATCTCATCAAGCCATGCAAGCTCTTCCTCAGATGGCTGATGGTCAAACAGATTGCCTGCAACCAGAAGAAAATCCACGTCAAGCTCCCCGGCACGTGCCACCACAGCCTCAAATGTCATGTATATTTCGTTTTTCCTCTCGCCGCTCCATACACACTCCCTGTCAGGCAGCGCGCCGAGCAGCACATCGGATATATGTATAAACGTTATCTTTTTCATCAATCTGTATATTCCAATCCCAAGCATGAAAATGCATTATAATCCGTATTTGTTATGTGTGAGCATGACGCACGCCCCACATTTACATACTCTTTTATAATTATATTAGTATATGTCGATACACGCAAGTGCAACGACATAATGTATGTCGTGCACAGGTGCGACAGCCTTCACGCATCAATGCGCTTCATTATTTCATGTCATCTGACCCTAAAACGTTCATTTCAACAGCCAGAGCATTATTTTGCCAAGTTTAATTTGTTTTTAACTTGTTTTTCTCAATTGACTTTTAGATATGGCTTGCTTATAATATGTTAATGTAGTTTTTTGAAGTATTAATGGAGGATATAATTATGGCAGTCAAGTATGTGTTTGTCACTGGTGGTGTTGTATCTGGACTCGGTAAGGGTATTACTGCTGCTTCTCTTGGACGTCTTCTCAAGATGAGAGGATATAAAGTCACAAGCCAGAAGTTCGACCCTTATATCAATATTGATCCGGGAACAATGAACCCTATCCAGCACGGCGAAGTTTTTGTCACTGACGACGGCGCCGAAACAGATCTGGATCTCGGTCACTATGAGCGTTTTATAGACGAAAGTCTCAACAAGAATTCTAATGTAACAACCGGAAAGGTATACTGGAGCATCCTTCAGAAGGAGCGCCATGGTGATTTCGGAGGACACACAGTACAGGTAGTGCCACATATCACCAATGAGATAAAAGACAGATTCTACAGAAATCCCGATGCAAAGGATACTGAGGTAGCGATAATCGAGATCGGCGGAACCGTTGGAGATATCGAAAGCCAGCCATTCCTTGAGGCTATCAGACAGTTCCAGCATGAGGTCGGTCCTAAGAACTGCATCATGATCCATGTAACTCTTATCCCTTATCTGAAGGCTTCAGGTGAGATCAAGACCAAGCCTACCCAGGCGAGCGTTAAGAATCTTCAGGGAATGGGTATTCAGCCCGATATCCTCGTATGTCGTTCCGATCTTCCTCTTGATCAGGGCATCAAGGATAAGATCGCACTGTTCTGTAACGTGCCGAGCAGAAACGTTATACAGAATCTTGACGTGGATGTTCTGTATGAGGTTCCACTTGCCATGGAGAAGGAGCACCTTGCCGATGTAGTATGTGAGTGCCTGGATATGGAATGTCCTCCACCTGCAGAACACGCATGGCTCGAGTGGACAAGCATGATAGATGCATGGAAGCATCCTGAGAAGAATGTAAGAGTTGCTCTGGTTGGAAAGTACGTATCACTTCACGATGCCTATATCTCAGTAGTTGAGGCATTGAAGCATGCCGGCGTTGCCAACAAGGCAGAGGTTGAGATCAAGTGGGTCGACTCCGAGCTTGTAACAGAGGAGAATGTCGCTGAGATCCTCGGCGATATAGACGGAATCCTTGTTCCGGGCGGCTTTGGCGACAGAGGTATAGAGGGAATGATCACTTCTATCAATTACGCCAGAACACACAAGGTTCCTTACCTTGGACTGTGTCTCGGAATGCAGCTCACAATAGTTGAATTTGCAAGAAATGTACTTGGATATTCAGACGCCCACAGCTCTGAGTTCAATCCAAACTCATTCCACCAGGTAATCCACATCATGCCAAACCAGCACGATGTAACCGATCTTGGCGGCACCCTCAGACTTGGTTCATATCCTTGTGTGCTTGCAAAGGATTCAAAGTCATACCAGTTATACGGTACAGAATATATCCACGAGCGTCACAGACACAGATACGAGGTCAACAATGACTATCGTCAGGCTCTGACTGACAACGGAATGGAGCTTGTCGGACTGTCACCTGACGGACATATCGTCGAGATGATTGAGATTCCTGAGCATCCTTGGTTCATCGGAACACAGGCACATCCGGAATTCAAATCAAGACCAAACAAGCCACATCCTCTTTTCAAAGGATTTGTAGCAGCTGCACTTGAGCATATGGATAAATAATATATAGAGACAGGGAGTATATCAACTGCTGATATACTCCCTGTTTTTCTGTTTATTATGTTTTATAGCAGGTCTGTAAATGACCTTCCGTATCACTCCACCACGTCAAGAAGTTCCGCAAATGTATGGATCTCCGCATCCTTATCCTTCACACTGCCAAACCCGTATGCCGCGTGAATGAACTTTATCCCGGCAAATCTGGCACTGTCGCAGTCGCCCTGGATGTCGCCGACATATGCAGCATCCTCTATTCCATTCTTCTCCATGAGTATCTTTATACTCTCGCCCTTTGATACCTTTGTATCTCCCCAGCAGAGTATATCCTTAAAATACTTTCCAAACCCGTAATAATCAAGAAATGCCTCTATATATCCACTCTGGCAGTTGCTGACTATAAACAGCCTGTGTGATCCCGAAAGCTTCGCAATGGTATCCTCTACACCATCGTACAGAACGCCGCCATGTTCACGGAGATACTCGTTCTCATAGTCTCCGCAGGCATCCATAAGCTGAGTCATTCTGTCCTCCGAATACGCTCCGAACAGCTTGTCGGCAATGGCATCCATTGGCATACCCATAACAGATTTGATATCGGCCTCTGTCACCTTCATGTCCACATCAGCCTGTCTTTCGAGGACTTCACTCCAGGACGCAGCTACATTTGCCGCGCTGTCCCACAGAGTTCCATCCATGTCAAATATAAGTGATTCTACCTTCATATTCTACCTCTCGTATATTCTATTCAAGTATATGGTCAACACCCTGTTTGATGATGGTCACAACGTGCTCATCGGCCAGGGAATATATTATATTCTTGCCCTCTCTTCTGCTTTTTATCAATTTGGCCTGCTTCAGCACCCTGAGCTGGTGTGAAATAGCCGATGCATTCATCTCCAGACGCTCTGCGATGTCTCCGACACTCAGTTCCTTCTTAAGCAGGGCGAACATGATGGATATACGTGTCGCATCGCCAAACACCTTGAACAGGTCTGCCAGATCTGCGAGATCCGACTGTTCCAGTTCATAACTGTCAAAAAAAATATTTTTATCTTCTGCCATATCTATGGTCCTTTCTGCTCCCAAACAAGCAACTCACGTGTTCCATTTGAACAAGTATTCATATGTAAATTTACTACACTTACTTTTTTGTGTCAAGTCACCTGAATCTCATGAATATTTCAAATGATAACTGCACACAATTACATCATACTGAAACGCCGCATTTGGCGCGATCATATTGGAGGTCAAAAATGAAAACATTAAATTGCATATGTCTCACACTGACCATAATCGGTGCTATCGTATGGGGCATTATAGGACTGTTCAGCTACAACATAGTGGATGGCATCTTCGGTGCCGGAACTGCATTTTCCAGAATAATCTATACTCTGGTGGGTGTTGCCGGACTGTATACCATCTCCTTCTACTGGTTCCTCGACAGGGATTAACAGCATTAATATGCAAATGCCCGCACCTATAATAGTGCAGGCATTGTATTACATATCATAAAACAAATTCTGTTATTATCATAAATCCTATGCATACGCACAGTGCCAGTACAAGCGGCACAGATATGATCCTCGGTCTCTTGGCCTCAGTGTTCCTGTTTCTCCTGAACATCGCCAACATATCCATATGCCTTCCATTCAGGTACGCCAACAGCACTATCATCGCCGCAGCCGCACACAATCCCATAAATGCAAATGGAATATATATCAATATCGTCTGCTTGAGCTGATCTGCTGCTATTCCCTCAGAAGCCTGTTTCTCCACCATCTGCTTGAGCACGCTGACATGTGATGCTATATAGCTGATGATGACGGATATCTCATTAAAGCAGAAATGGGCATACATGGTCGTAAATATACTTCCTGTCGCCTCGGCAAGAAATCCCAGCATCATTCCCAGAACCATCGCATATGCCATCTGATTGAAATTCATGTGCATGGCTCCGAACATTATTCCTCCTATGATTATAGCCGCCAGTCTGCTGCCATATCTGTAGCTTCCCATTATGACGCCTCTGTAGGCCAGCTCCTCCACGATTCCTGGAGTGACCGCCATGAGAAGTGTTGACACCCACAGCTTATGATTCGACACAAGACCTGTTGCAAGCTCGGTAGTGGCACTCTCCACCCACAGAAGACTTATGGCATTTATGAGTGTCATAAGAGGCTCAAGAGCCACGACGAACGCCGGAACGATGATTATCGCCAACCAGTGCGTCTTTTTCAATCTGAGCGTTTCGCGCAGATCACATTTGCTTATAAGAATATATATGATCGTCGGCACGAATATCATGCTCTGGCTCAGGATCAGATTCTGAACCATGGTTATATGTGAGCCGATATTCGTCTTCCACAGGATCATAACAACACACAGATACACACATATCAGCGACAGGAAAAACCATGACGCTCCGTGTACCTTTCTCTGAACATTGTCCTGTCCCATACGCTTACTCTACTGTAGCGATGGCTTCTATCTCTATAAGCACATCCTTAGGGAGTCTTGCAACCTCCACGCATGAACGTGCAGGGAAATCGCTTGTGAAGAAATCCTTGTAAATATCATTTATCTTGCCAAAATCATTCATATCCTTGATAAATACTGTTGTCTTCACTACCTTATCCATAGATGAGCCTGATGCCTCTATGAGATTCTTGAGATTGCCGATCGCCTGTCTTGCCTGTACAGTGGCATCTCCCTCAACCAGAGTATTTGTCTCAGGATCGATAGGTATAACTCCTGATGTAAAAAGCATTCCATTCACGAGAACCGCCTGTGAATATGGTCCTATTGCCGCTGGTGCCTTTGGTGTACTTATTATTGTCTTCATGTTTTGTTCCTCCTGTTTTTTACTATTATATATGATGAACTATTACTCCTCATCCATCTCGCTCAGCTCCGCCATGAGAGCCTTTCTGTTGTTGCGCCTTCCGCCATTGCTTCTGGTGAATTTCACCGTGCCTTTTCTGTCAGGCACGGGCTCCGGTGACCGTCTGGATACCGGTTTCTTCGTCTCAGGCTTTGCACGCTTCACAACATCGTCTTTGGTTGTTCCTTTTTTCGCAAGCTCTGCCCGCTCTTCCTCGGACAGTATCTCAATGTTCTTCTCTGTGATCCTTATCTTACCGTCCTTGAGGAGCTTGCCAACCGCCGTCTTAAATGCTCTCTTGCTTATTCCAAATTCCTTCTCTATCACCTTTGAATCTGCCTTGTCATTGAACGGGAGCACTCCATTATATGAATCGATGATATTCAATATCATCTCTGCATTCTCCCTGATCTGCATCTTTATCGGCTTCTGCATGGTGAGGTTCAGCTTGCCGTCTTCCCTGACTGACGCAACCCTGCCCTCAACGTGGTCGCCGGCATATATGGCACTGTGTATCTCCTTCTTCGGGATAAGTGCTGAATATTTGTTGTCCACAGCGACAAATGCACCATACTCGGAGCTGTACTCTATAACTATTCCCGATATAGCATCTCCCTGCTTATATGGGGAATTGCTGCTCAGATACTCATAAACCTTCATGGACACACACAGTCTGTCCGATTTGTCAGTGTACATCCTGACCAAGTATTCATGGTTCTCTCTCACCGGGCCAACCTGCTCCTTAAACGGAAGCAGAATATCCTTTTCAAGCCCCCAGTCCATGAATGCACCTATCTTGGTAGTTCCCACACACCTGAGAACAGCCATCTTACCCATAGTTATATATGGAACATTCACAGTTGCAATGAGTCTGTCATCGGAATCCCTGTATATGAACACGTTGATGTGCTCGCCTGTCTTTATGCCATTCGGAACCTGCTTTCTCGGAAGAAGCACCTCACTGTCAGAATCTGCACATCCAAGATACACACCAAATTCCTTTTCTCTCTTTACTATAAGATCATTCCATTCGCCTATCTTTATCATCGTCATACCGTCCTCTTAATTTTTTCTGTCGACACAGTATATCATATATCCTTACTGCTCCGTTCAAACTGGACAACACACCTTGTCCTGTCCTCTTCATCTGCCAGGATTATCTGAACATATCTGTCGTCAATAAACCTCTTTACTACTATAACATCATCTTTCACATATTGCATCTTATATTCCGCTCTGACTGCAATAATATCCGCAACATCATCCACGTATTCCTGGGCAAGAGCAATATACGCTTCATTATTCATATGATTATTGGAGTCTATCTGATAAGACATGACCTTTCTGGTATCTATAGTCTCCGCATCGCCCAGCAATTTTACCTTGCGCGGCGCATACTCCATGTCTATGGCTGGCTCCATCGGATATGCGTCTGACACCTCTTTTTCTATCTTGGTAGGCCTCAGTCTCTCAGTGTCCATATAACTCCAAATGGATGCCGCCTTGACTATGCGTTCTCCATTCTCGTCCAGTATATCTATATTTCTGAATCCCAGAGATGCCTTGAAATCATATGCCCACGTCCTGACTTTGATCTTCTCTCCCATCGCAGGATATCTGACCACCTCTATCTGCCAGGAAACCAAGAACCATGCCCTGTGATGCTCTGCCAGATAATCCAGTCCTATGCCGACCTCCTCAGACTGCAGTATGGCACAGTCCTGGAAATAGTTCGCTATGGTCGCCATGTTTGATATCTTATTACCACCGGTCTCACTGTACCTGACGATCGCTTCGTATGAATACATTACGCCACCTCCATGATGCTCATTTTACTATAATTTTATACCCTATTTAGAGGGCTATCGCAAGGTGAAAAACTTTTTTCATTTTTTTTAAAAAAGTGCTTGCATTATTCTGAGCTTTAGTATATACTACCATTTGTTGAGGCAATGGGCTATCGCCAAATGGTAAGGCACTGGACTCTGACTCCAGCATTTTCAAGGTTCGAATCCTTGTAGCCCAGCTACTAAGACTTGAGATTTATCTCAAGTCTTTTTTATTTCATAAACCGCTTCATATAATAATACTTACAGTGGGCAGTCCGCTCCACAGCACATAAAAAAGACATGTCGTTAGGCTCCGACATGTCTTTCGTGTATTACTATCTGTGAAAAATTTCATTGGCGTAACAAAAATGTAACACATTTTTAAAACATTATCAATAGGTTTTCGCGTATTTTTCTAAAAATTCAATTTCAATCCAAGCAATTTTCGCGCATTATTCTCAAATATATTGTTTTTGTCCACATCTTCCAGATCAAGGGCCTCTATGTCCGCACATGACTGTTCCTGATCAGACCATGGACTGTCCGTTCCGAACAGGATCTTGTCAGACCCGTGAGCTGCCACTATCTTCTTAAACATGTCACCACCAAGAAGCTGCCATCTGTGCGATGCCCCCTCCCGCCAGTCTATCTGTCCATAGGAAAATGCCGTGTCAAAATACACATCTCTTCCGCAAAGTCTGTTCAGCACGTCATCCCACATCTGCCATCCACCCATATGGGCAAGCACAAGCTTGTCAGGCCCAACCTCATCCAGCACCTCCTCCGCCATTGCAGGAGTGCAGTGAGTCACATCAGGAAGTCCTATGTCTGTTCCCGCATGTGTCACCACGATAAGCCCAAGCTCTGTGGCATAGCTGATTATCCTTTTATATCTTATATCGTTGAAAAAAGCCCCCTGGTAGTCAGGATGGATCTTTATCCCCTTCAGACCTTTGTCGCATATATCCCTGAGTATCTCTTTGTAATTGTCATTGTCGGGATGTATCCCTCCAAACGACCACACATGTGTCTCTGAAAAGCGCTCATTCTCCTCAACTGCGAATTCATTTATATGCTTATATTGTTTCGGAGACGTTGCCACCGGAAGTACCACAGACACATCCACATTTCTGCTCCTCATGTCATTCTCCAGTCCGTCAAGTGTGCCATCCGAATGTGCCCTTGTACCGGATCTACTCTCCAGAAGCCCTACCGTCTTGGCTGCTATCCTGTCGGGATACGTGTGTGTGTGAAAATCTATTATCATAAATATTCCTCCTGTACATTTATACTGCGTAAGCGCAGAACACCTCTGCTGCGGCCATGCTGTTCACGGTCTCCATATCCACAGTTGAAAAACATCGGATTTTGAGGTATCTTTATCAAAGATATTTCCACAAAGGAGAAAACATGAGCAAACGAAAAAAGAAAATGACGCTGAAACAGATGCGTTCCCTCGTCGTCTTTTTGGTCGCCATAAACATCATACTATTATTGTGCATACTTGTCATGGGATTTTTTCTGGCAAGGGCACAGATCACCAAGGGGAAAGGACAGACTGTCATGCTCCAGAAGGCCAACGACACATACACGGTGTGTGTGGATGCTGGTCATGGAGGAAGCGATGTAGGCGCTGTGGGACTTGACGGAAGCTACGAGAAGGACGACAATCTCCGTCTTGCGCAGGAGGTTGCCAAAGCCCTGAAAAAGAGCGGCGTCAACGTCATAATGACCAGATCCGACGACAGCGACACACAGCTCGACTCCCGTTCAAAGATAGCAAACAAGGCCAAGGCTGATATCTTCGTTTCGCTACACCGCAATTCAACAGCCAACCCAAACACCACAAAGGGCATTGAGATATGGATACACAGCTCAGGATCTGAGCGCAGTTATGCGGCCGCAGATGACATTCTGAGCAATCTCGAGGAAGTTGGTATAACCGCCAACCGAGGGGTGCGAATCGGAACCCAGGGAGACAGCGATGATGACTATGCAGTCATCAGAGACACCGATATGACAAGCATGATCGTTGAGATGGGCTTCATGACCAACCAGGACGATCTGGACTATTTCAATGAAAATCTTGAGAACTACGCCAAGGCAATATCCAACGGTGTGGTTCAGTGGCTGAACGATTATGTCCAGTAACGCCGGACATATCATAACATTTGAATAATTCCATAAAAAAATAACACATTGAGCACAGCCCAATGTGTTATTTTTTATTCACTTATAACTGTTCTGTTTCTTCCTGATTCCTTCGCCTTATAGAGTGCTGAATCCGCTCTGTTGAACCATGCCTTGGAACTCTCTCCCTTGGTGTACTCAGCGACACCACAGCTACAGGTTATTCCATCCTTGTTCATAAAGTGGAAATAGTAGCATCTGAACTCTGTTCTTATGTCCTCAACAACATTCATGACCTTGGACAGTTCCACATCATGGAACAGTATCACGAACTCCTCACCGCCGTATCTGAAGGCAAGTCCCATATCCTTCGACTTCTCCTTCATCATCTTACACAGCGCCTTGATAACTATATCTCCATTGCTGTGGCCATATGTATCGTTGACTTCCTTGAAATGATCTATATCAAATATGGTGACATAGGACTTTGCCCCAGTCTGCTCCACATTCTCGATCTCCTTATCAAGGCTCTCCTCAAATGATCTTCTGTTGTACAGGCCTGTCATCGGATCAACCATAAGCTCACTCATCAGTGTTACCTGTCTGTTGTAGCTTCCGGCAATCGATTCCATAAGTGCCTTCGTGTGCTTGTTGACGACCATAACCATCGCACACATAACAGATACTACCAGTATGTATATGAGCAGTGCTCCAACCCAGTTCATCTGTGTGGCAAGCTCACCGACATTCAAATGTAATCTCACAACATTGATGACCATGAGTGCAAGCACCGCAACTCCCGACCATACCGTCAGCTCCTGATCTGCAAATAACGCCGTGGCAATTATGGTGACACACGGAATAAGTATAAGCGGGTATATGGTGCAATATGTAAATGCTATAACACCGACACATACATATATCATACCTGTCACGACATAATTCTTGTGCTTTATGTCCGCCTCATCGTGCTTCATATAAAAATAGCAAATTGTGATCGCTATAGCCTGTACTATCATCGGCAGCACGATATACTTTACTATATATGCGCCTGCTCCTATGCTCTTATCTACTCTGTATACTCCAAATAATATCCATGCAATAACAAAAGAAATACTGCATATAACTATCATCATACGCCATACCAGCATATGCCATCTTGCGTCAATCTCATCCTTGTTAATATCATTCATGTGTACGCACCCCGCAAACCATCATATGTGTTGATTTTACCATATGAGGGTCCTTTTTTCCACCATTAATCAACAAAAGACGGACTTTTTTTATGCCAAAATCCGTCTTTTGTACCAAAAATCGTCAAATTACTTAAGGTTGTAGCCAACCTCAAATGCCTCAAGATTCTTCTCCACTGTCTTAGGTGGAACTGTGTTCTTGATAACCTCAACCCATGCATCATGTGAGAAATCCATGTGCTGTGCCGCGATTCCTATGATGACTGTGTTAAATACCTTGTTGTTGCCAAGCTTCTTTGCCTCGTCCATGGCATCAACTGAGATAACCTTGTACTTGCCGCTGAGCTCCTCGATGATTCCATCAGGATACTGTGCTGCGCCTGTAACTACAGTGATAGGATCTATTCTCTGGTCATTTACGATGATAACTCCATCCTTCTTCAGGAAGTGTGCATATCTGAGTGCCTCAAGTCTCTCAAATGCTATGAGGACATCCGCACATCCCTCTTCCACGATAGGCTCATTTACCTTCTCACCATATCTTACATATGTAACAACACTTCCACCTCTCTGGCTCATTCCGTGAACCTCTGAGAGCTTTACATCATAACCTGCTGCCGTGGTGATTCCACCGAGTATACGGCTTGTGAGAAGTGTTCCCTGTCCGCCTACGCCGACGATCATAATATTCTTTGTCTCCATGATTAGAACTCCTCCCTTTCTATAGCATCGAACTTACAACGCTTCATGCACAGTCCACAGCCTGTACAGAGTGTGTCATCTATACGGATGGTTCCATCCTCCTGCCTGATAACTGCAGGGCATCCAGGCTTTAAGCACATACCGCACTTCTTGCACTTCTCAGGTATTGCCTTGCATCTTCCTGTTATCTTAGTCGTCTTCAAGAGTACACAAGGTGACTTTGTGATGATGACTGATACCTCATCCTTTGCTGTCTCCTCCTTGATGAGCTTCTTAAGACCTTCTATATCAAATGCATTTATCTCATGGACGCTCTGGATTCCCAGTGCCTTGCAGAGATTGTAAATATCAATGGCATATGTAGGATCTCCCATCAGTGTCTTACCTGTTGCGGCGTGATCCTGATGTCCTGTCATACCTGTTGTCGAGTTGTCAAGTATGATGACTGTTCCTGTACTCTGGTTGTATACCATGTTCATGAGTGAGTTCACACCTGTGTGAAGGAATGTTGAATCACCTATGACCGCTACCCAGTTCTTGATATAATCCTTGCCCTTTGCCTTCTCCATTCCATGAAGGGTAGAGATGGATGAACCCATGCAGACTGTTGTGTCAATAACACTGAGCGGTGCGACAGCTCCGAGTGTGTAACATCCGATATCTCCTGCAGCGTGGATCTTCAGCTCTGAGAGGACTGAGAATACGCTTCTGTGTGGACATCCTGGACAGAGGATAGGTGGTCTAGCTGGAACCTGAGCAGCCTCGACTGTCTCTATCTTCTCGCCGAGAAGCTTCTCTCTGAGCATATTTGCGCTGTACTCACCCTGAACTGTAAGCAGCTCCTTGCCGACTGCATCTATTCCCCATGATCTGACCTGAGTCTCGATATGTGGCTCAAGCTCCTCGATGACATACACCTTGTCTACCTGTGCACAGAAGTCCTCGATCATCTTTCTTGGGAGTGGATTTACCATGCCAAGCTTTAAGACTGATGCGTTTGGCATAGCCTCTCTGACATACTGGTAAGGGATACCGCTGGTGATGACACCCACACTCTTGTCTCTCATCTCAACTCTGTTGATCGGCATGTCAGCTCCGTCTGCTGCCATGTCCTTGAGTCTCTGCTCTACAAATACATGACGTGGTATAGCGTTACCAGGCATCATGACATATTTCTTTATATTTCTCTCATATGGCTTGTCAGGAATCTCCTGTCTGTCACAGAGCTCTACAACGCCCTGTGAGTGTGAGAGTCTTGTGGTTGTACGGAGCATTACAGGAGTATCATACTTCTCACTCAGCTCAAATGCATACTTTGTGAAATCCTTTGCCTCCTGGCTGTCTGATGGCTCAACAACTGGGATCATGGCTGTTCTTGCTACAAGTCTTGAATCCTGCTCATTCTGTGATGAGTACATTCCAGGATCATCTGCTGCAACAAGTACCATACCTCCGTTCACACCTGTGTATGCTGCGGTGAACAGCGGATCTGATGCCACGTTCACACCTACATGTTTCATCGACACTATTGATCTCACTCCCGCAAATGATGCACCGATCGCTACCTCTGTGGCTACCTTCTCATTTGGTGACCACTCTGAGTAGATATCTCCTTTGTACTGCACCATGTTCTCACTGATCTCTGTACTTGGTGTTCCAGGATATGCCGCTGATACCTTGACACCCGCTTCATAACAGCCTCTGGCGATGGCTGCGTTACCAAGCATAATCTTTTTTTCGCCCATGAATCTTACCCTTCCTGTCTATATTGATATTCTTGTTTTTATTTTTTCGTCTTAATTGACACTCTAATTTGTTATTATACAAGAATTATCAATAAAATAAAAGAGTTTTATACAATGTGATTACAAAGTGTGATTACAAAGCCATATCGAACAGCTCCTCTTATCGACATTTTTCCTAGTCAGTTATATTCTGTGTCTGACGTACCATGTCTGCAAAGCCCTGCCACTGCATATCGATAATATCGCCACTGCCGGCTGAACTGTCCACCTTACCGCCAACAAGAGCCATAACCATATCAAAATCTGCAGAACCCACATATTCACTGTTTTTGAGGATCATACCATAGGCCGCCACGGCACTTGCCGCACTCATGTCAACGGACATTTCGCTGCTGTAGCTGTCAGTCTTCACCACACGGCTCACAAGACTGCTCTTATCCCCATCCGGCTCCTTGTATCTTACGTTCACTGTCGCAAGCTCACCGGTATAGTCCTCTGCGCTATCAGACTTATCCTTAACGTCTTGTGATGCAGTCTTCGATGTATTTGCCTGATTGGAATCCTGTCCGTATTTGTGCTCGGCTGCAGGCACATCGAAGTCTGATTCCGCAGGCACTATCTCATAGAGCACCGTCACCATATGTCCTGCGCCTATCTCGCCGCCGTCCACAGCGTCATTTGCAAAGTCCGCATCCGCAAGGGCGCGGTTCTCATAACCTATCTGCCTGTAACCCTTGACATTTGCCGAGTTGAACTCTATCTGGAACTTCACATCTTTTGCAACAGTGTTCAACGTGCCGCCCATCTCATCCACCAGCACCTTCTTCGCCTCGTATGCAGAATCTATAAATGCAGAGTTTCCGTCACCGTTATCAGCAAGAGACTCAAGCTTGTTGTCCTTCAGATTGTCCGTTCCAAACCCAAGCACGCTGAGAAAAATGTTGTTTTCCTTCTTCTCCTCGGTTATCAGATCCACAAGGTCGCTCTCACTGGTAAGCCCCACGTTCAGATCCCCGTCCGTTGCAAGTATGACACGGTTGTTACCTCCCTCTATAAAGTTCTTCTCCGCCAGCTCGTAAGCTGTGATGATGGCATCGCCGCCGTTGGTACAGCCCTCGGCTGTCATACTTGAAAGCGCCTCATTTATCGTGTACTGCTCTGAGCCGGATGTGCCCGAGAGCACCACCGTATCCTCACCCGCATATGTGACTATGCTCACCTTGTCGTTCTCATCCAGATTCTCCGCCAGCATGGCAAATGACTGCTGCACGAGTGGGAGTTTGTTATCCTCATACATGGATCCCGAGGTGTCGATCAGGAACACCAGATTTGAAGGCTTCTTGTCTCCAAAATCTATTTCATCCGTGTTGATCCCAACCATCATGAGCTTTGTGGCCTTGTTCCACGGGCAGTCCGAATATTCTGTGTATATGGAGAACTTCTCTCCATCCTCAGGCTTCCTTCTGTAGTCATAGGTAAAATAGTTCAGCATCTCTTCTATTCTCACCGCTCCGTCCGGTGGGAGACAGCCTGACTCTATATACGACCTGACGTTGCTGTATGATGCCGTATCCCTGTCCGCCGCAAATGTGGAGAGAGGTCTGTCCGCTGTGGATACAAATCCATTCTCCGCCACGCTGTCATACTCTCTCGTATCGTAGGCGATCTCTGTATACATAGAATTTGAAGTATCTGTCACCATCGCTGTATCTCCAGCGACTGTTGCCACATCACAAGCTTCCTCCGCATACATAACATCATTCGACGTACTGTTGAATATTCCACTCAAGCCATTGTCCTGCAGCGACTTCTTTTTTTGCTTACTTTCTTTTTCCCTGTACTTTTCTGCGATCCCTGTTATCTCTGTCTTATCCCCATTTTGTTTTTCAAGGCGCATTCCCCTGCCATCTACTGCATCATCGTTACCGCAGCCCGTAAGACCTCCTACCATCATAACCCCTGCCATAACTGCGCATATGGATCTTGCAAATATTTTTGAATTATATTTCATCATAAAAAATCCCTCCGTAATATGAATTTCAAGCTACCGGTCAAGCTTTATATTCTATATACGAAGGGATTATTATTTTTTATGGTAATTTCTGTATTTTTTAATTTTTGATTTGTTTGTGCTATTCTGCCCTCTCAAATCTGTACCAGTTGCCCTCAACCTTCACTACAAGGCTGCCATCATCACACACAATGTAGGCTGAGTTTCTGGATGGGTTCATGTCAAAGTTGACCTCGCCGTCATTTGCCGGCACGCCATCGGTGTAGCTCTCAGCGTAGGCCGCTTTGCTCTCATCCACGCTGTCAGCATCGACCATGTCGTATGTGTCCCTGTAGAGCACACCATCCAACATGATCATGGGGATATAGTCAGCACTATTCACAGAATTCTGAGCATCAGTATTTCTCTGTACATCATAACTCGCCGTGGCGTTTTCTGCCATTTCAGCAGCATCGCTTTGAATATCGTCTGCCGCAGCCGCGTCACTTTCTTGTGCATAATAACTTTCATCCGAAGTCACCTTCACACTGTTGTCCTGCGCTGTCTTATCGCTTGCCCTCTTACGGCTGTTCCTTAACGGTCCGGCTACGATCAGCACACACACCACTGCCGCTGCCACAAGACCGGAAACGATCTGGATGGTTCTTCTGTTCCTGTCTTTACGGTCTTTCTTGACTCCAAACTTCTTATCTCCAGATTTCTTATCCTGCACCCGCTGCGCATCCACCGCATCAAGTCCTGCCTCTATTTTTTCCCAGAGATCAGGTGCATCCATATTCTCTATATATTTGTCAGCTATTTCCTTTTCCAGTTCATCTTCATGTCTGTTCATAGTCTGCACCTCCTAAGTCTCTTGATCGCACTGTTGTAAAGCCATGTGACTGTTCCCATCGGCTTGCCAACTATCTCTGATATCTCTCTGAAGGTAAATCCTCCAGCCACCTTCATATCAACTATCTCCCGCTCATCAGGCTTAAGCGACTCCATGGCCACCTTCAGTGACACGCTGTTCACAACCTGTTCCTCCATGCTGCCACTCTGCCCGGTCTCCGGTATCTCATCCACCAGAGCCTCACGGTCTATCTTCCTGATCCTGTCCACCGCCATATTCCGGGCGATCGTGACCAACCATTTCTTATGTCCATTTCCCGGCTTATAGCTTCCCGCAATGCTATACAGCTTGATGAAGAATTCCGATGTCACATCCTCAGCCTCCTCGCGCTGTCCTATGGTGTCGTACACCACAGCATATATGAGCTTCAGATACGCATCATATATGTGCCGCAGGCTATCCCTGTCGCCCGCCGCCATCGCAGACATGCACTGTTCAAATTCTCTGTCTGTCATAGCTCCCTCCTCATGATAATATACGTTATATCAACTGATTTTTATGGAATGTCATTTAACTTTTTAATCTTTTCCGCCTATTTACAACATCATATCTTCCGCATGGCGGCAAATCCCATCACGTAATTTTTCCTGCCACCAGCCGTGTCAAATGGCCATACCATATGGCGGCTGTCAACCAGCTCCACGTCGTAGTTCATATGAAGCGACATATCCTTCATGAGCTGTGCCACACCTTCTATGTGCTCCACCGACTTCATCGTCTCCACATCCCGCCTGTCAAATGCATTTGCAAGCTTCTCTGCGCATGTCTGATCCTCACATGCAGCGACCTCATATCCATATATGAGTACATCCTTTGTCATATGGTACATGTAGTCATTGAGTCTCTCCACCGCCGCCTCGTTCAGCCCCGAGATGGCACTGCTTATGAGTCTAAGATCCTCGTCATGATAATTGTCCCTGTAGTGGTAAAGCAATGCCGCAAATCTGGAATTTAGCTGGCTGTGAAGCCCGACCGCCACACTGTAATCAAATATATCAAGATACCTGTCGGTGTCATTTACTATATCCCCAGATTCCGTTCTGCCAATATATTTACCGGAATTGGCAGTCGCTATGCCTGTCAGGAACTCAAGTATATGCTCGGTGTCCTCACAGTCCTCAAGCATCGCCTCATACAAGCGGTACTGGTCATCGTCTACATGCCAGAATGGAATATCCGCTATTATATAATCCTGTTCCTTCAACCCATATTCCCTGACTGCCGAAAGCACAGCTTCCCTGTCTCTGTCTATGAGCACCAGCCTGTAATTATCTGCCAATCTTCCTATATCTATATCGCCGGCCGGCCCTATTCCCCACAGTGCAAGCACAGGCTTTGAATTCGCTGCATCTGCATCCTGTCCGGATTCTTTTTTTACCCGGCAGTTATTTTCTATATATTCCGTCACCTCACGTCTGTACTGTTCCCATCCCACATAGGAATCCGGTATACGCTCCGTGGCGATCATCTCATCAAAATAGCTCATTGTCTTCTCCTGACTCTGTGAACTGACAAATAAAGCAAAAGGGTTATGCCTGTCAGTATTTATTGATCATTCACAGGTATTTTATAAAATTTTATTTTTAAGCACAAGTGGAATGTAGTATAATACACATAGTTGTGCAACAGGACACACCATTCCAGTTTTTTTACATTTTGGAGGAGTTATGGAATCAATACAGACAAACGCTCTGAACAGCAAATACATCAATTCACTCCTGCGCCCGGAGGAAAATCCTTTCATGCAGGAGATGCAGAGTTTTGAGGAGATCATGATGATGTATTCATGTGCCATCAGAGAGGTGAAGACAAAATTTGAAGTGCTGAACGATGATTTCAGCGTAAGATATAAGAGAAATCCTATAGAATTCATACAGTCAAGGATCAAGAAGCCTGTCAGCATTGCCAAAAAGCTTGCAAGCAAGGGCTGTCCGGTGACATGTGCAAGTATACTGAACAATCTGGATGACGTCGCCGGAATAAGAGTCATCTGCCCATTCATCGACGACATATATATGGTGGCAGAAAAGCTCATAAGTCAGGACGACATCACCCTGATCGAGGCAAAAGACTACATATCGCATCCAAAGCCAAATGGCTACCGCAGTCTGCATGTCATAGTCGAGATTCCTGTGTTCTTCGCAGACCACACAAGGAATATGCGTGTGGAGGTACAGATCAGAACAATCGCGATGGACTTCTGGGCGAGCCTGGATCACCAGCTCAGATATAAGAAGGATATCCCGAACGTGGACATGATCTCCGCAAGACTTAAGAAATGCGCAGATGTCATATCCGCAACAGACCTTGAGATGCAGTCCATCAAGAACAGCATATATGGTCAGAGGTATATTCCTGAACTTAAGAGAGAATCACCTGAAGAATAACTACAGTTATCTATTACTGATATTTTTCAACCTCAGGTAGAATGAAAAAATTGAAATATTTGCAACTTTTCATTTGACATTTTATCAAATCTGTTGTAGTATAACTGATGTTGTTAAGCAACATGTGTGCATAGCTCAGCTGGATAGAGCACTTGGCTACGGACCAAGGTGTCGGGGGTTCGAATCCTCTTGCGCACGTGACAGAAGCTGTCTGAATTATTTCAGACAGCTTTTTTGTTTCATCAAAACTACTTTATAACAGCCAAATATTATTCATAAAAAAAGCCAGGGGGTGCGACTATAAGCTTTATTTACATAAAGTGCTACTCCCTGCTCCCCAGATATTCTTCCACCTTCTCCGGCGTATCCAGTCTCAGCCGTACAATAGTCATCATGATCATGTACCGCAACACTTCCTTTAAGATCTCATCGTCAAACTGCGACTTCATATTTTCCGGGTATGCGTGTACCAGGAAGTGCACATTATAAGCATCGCCCTGTCTTGAGATAAATGCACTCACATAGAGGCCATTCATGACCGCTGTTATGATGTCGTCATCCGTGATCTGTATATTTATCTTATACATCTTTGATATAAACTTTACCGTCTTGTCTTCTTTTACGAGAAAACGCCTGTCTGTAATCTCTCCTATGGAAAAGTTCTGTTTATGGAGTGTTATCGCCTGCAGGAATTCTGATTCCCTGTCATTCTCAATTATATAATCATATATATCATTAGGTGTGTATGCCATATTGTTCAAGTTATCCTTTCATCTATTTGTCTATATGCTAAGCGCTTTTGTCTATCACTCGTCCGGAGTCGTCACGTCACACTGCCCATCGTAAGTCCGATCACAAATACCACAAATGCACCAATCGTAAGCACATACCACTCGATAACACGGACTGTAAGTTCCCAGTCAGACGGCTCAACATCATACAGGTTTCTCACCCTGGGCCACATGGCCAATCTGAAAAGTTCATCTGGAAACAACATGCTTACGACTGCAATAATGCATATAATGATTCCGAATATATATAATACTATATTTCCTCTGTTTGTAGTCTGCGGACCAGTAATAAACTTCACTATTTCATAAATATCCGGCGGATTTGCATAATAATCTCCTAAAACCACATCAAAATCGTTGGTCATCGTGCCGTCCGCATTGTATACCATGTATCCATCTTTTGAGACAGCGCCTCTAAAAAACACCTTATCACCCGCCATGATCTTTACTCCGATATAATCATCAGATGATAACATGCCGTTTTCTGTCCCTACCGGTATGGCAGAATGATCCTCCATCCAGCTATATGGTCCATATGTTACGTCTCTATACCCATCTCCTGTAAATCGATGATAACACTTAAATTCTATGCTCTGGTCATCATATACTATGATACTTGTATGTCCATCTGTATATGTCACATTTCCCTGTTCTTCTTTTCGGGTCAGAAAGTCACCCCTGAATTCTATTCCCTTTATGGACATTATAATCGGATAAATTATGGAAAATGCTATGATCATTGCCACTATAATGCTCATCAGAACCTTTTGCGTCCTGGATAAATTCTTTATTCTCTCCATATACATTTCCCCCTTCGATCAGGAATTTTCTGTTATCTCCACGAGCTGCGAAACATACTCTGCAGATTTCAAATACATATCGACTGCCTATATTATCCTCCCATGCTATCCGCAGCCCCTGACTATTGCCCGCGCACGCCTAGAACAGATCCAGCGTATTGTCAAGATATATCTCTTCTCTTACCCTCAGCTGGTACTCTGGCTTTGTCATATAGTATAACAGAAATTCCAGCACTATGGCACTTCCAAGACCTCTTCCCTCTATCTTGAAATTGGAAAATCCCATCGGCAGGTAAATGTTCCTTATATCATCTATACCTATAAATCCGGGATTCTCCATCGCTTTTGAGAAACGATAGCCACCTGCTGCGTTCGGCGATGTACAGTGGTGAATTGATTTCTCACCGAGAGCCATACGGCTCACATCCTCATAGCAGGCTTTCCTGTCCTGACAGGAGAACCAACAGCATTCGTTGCACAGGAATTCCACCTTGTCTTTCTGCTTTTGCGAAAGCGCCCCCAGCCTGTCAAATGCTTTGTTCAGCCGGAAATCCGGCACAACATATCGGAATTCATCCCGGTCAAGCTCTGCCGAAAACTGGTCAAAGTCCGTAATGACCTTTGTTGTAGATGAAACCATATATAGTCCCGGATAGTTCTCCTGCAGATAGTCAAGCAACAACTCCGAATGGACTATGACACCGTTTTGAATATCACCCTTCTCAAACGCTCTGCACAAATCATTACACCGTTTATCCGCAAGATGTTCCGGTCTTAACAATGAGTTGCTGAAGGTCAGCCTCGCCGATATTCCATACCCGCTCATAAGTTCCAGCACATCTCTGGCACCGCTGTCGCCATATCCTGCTCTGCCGCCACCCCAGAGGCAGTCACCCGGTGCGCCATACACCGAGCCGATATCACACCAGTCGTAAAAATATTCCCTGTGCTCACGGTATAGTGGCAGGAATACCTTGTACAGCTCGTAGAATTCAAAAAGTCCGGGCAGATGGTAATGTGCCTTGTATTCTGTTTTGTTATTACCTGTCTCTGGCTTTGATCTGCCAGACAATGGCTCATTCCCCATAGTGTTCATTTTCCTGTTTTTCTTTCAGTTCCCATATGTTATCTTAGCTTCCGCATACTGTCTACAATTATATAAAAGTTCTTCATCTGTTGCAAACCATGTTTAGGATATTGTATATTTGAAAGAGGCATCGACCACCCAAAGATCAAAAAGAGGAAGAACGTCGATGCGGAGCTGGACAAGTTTCTGTAGGCAATACAAACAAACTGCAACGGAGGTTATTATTTATTATGGGGAATACATTCAGGGAAGTTAAGTGTTTCAAATGCGGACACATTTTTATGTGGCAGAAAGATGGTATAGACTATCAGTCTGAATATCGTCTGGAAAGCACCAGCGAACTGCTGGGAATTGCGGCATGTCCTAAATGCGGAACGGATATGTTGGTAATTCCGCATGTTCTTGAGGGAATCTCTAAAGATTCAAATGGAATTGTGGAATCAGGGATACGGGGAATATAAAGGCAAAAACAACCGGGTATGTTTCTTCCTGAACATGCCCGATTATTTTTTATATGGGAATATCCTACTCATCTGGATTTACGATGGCGCCTATCTTAAACTCTCTGCCGTCCTTTTGCCACTGTCTGTACTCCGCTGTAGCGGCAAAGAGTACATCTCCCGATGAGTTGATTGCCGTCTCAAGTGAATCCTGGACCACTCCGATGATCATTCCGACAGCAACAGCCTGCATGGATATATCCTGTGGGATTCCAAACAGCGAGCACGCCATAGGAATGAGCAACAGCGAACCTCCCGCAACACCTGAGGCACCGCACGCGCCAAGGGTTGCCATAAGACTGAGCATGAGTGCTGTCGGAACGTCAACCGACACTCCCATGGTATTTGCAACGGAAAGCGCCATTATAGTTATAGTGATGGCGGCACCATCCATATTGATGGTCGCGCCAAGCGGTATGGATACCGAATACACATCCGGGTCAAGTCCAAGTCTATTGCAAAGTGACATGTTCACTGGGATATTTGCCGCAGAACTTCTGGTGAAGAACGCCGTCACACCTGACTCTCTGAGACATCTCCACGCAAGTGGATATGCATTTCTCCTTAAGACGATAGTCGCAAGGAGCGGATCTACGATCAATGCAACCGTAAGCATGGCGCCCACAAGCACAAGCAGCAATCTGCCATATTCCTTGAATATCGACAATCCACTCTCCGATACTGTCGTGAACACAAGTCCCATGATTCCAAATGGTGCGCACCCGATGATCCACCTCACGACGGTTGATACCGCATCCGATATGGATACAAGTGCAGATTTTATAGACTTGCTTGTCCGTCGCATGGCAAGTCCAAACAAAAGTGCCCATGCAAGTATGCAGAGATAATTTGCGTTGAGTATCGCATTTACGGGATTATCGGTGATGTTGAGCAAAAGATTCTGGAGGACCTCCATGATTCCCGATGGGACGACATCCGCCTGATATGATTCAAGGTCCAGTGTCATGGTTACAGGGAAAATAAAACTTGCGCTCACCGCCACTACCGCTGCGCATAGCGTGCTGAGCATATACATGATCGTCACCATACGGAACTGCTGGCCATTTCCCTTTCCTGCATTTGCAATTGAGCTGATGACAAGGGCAAACACCAGTATCGGCGCAATTGCCTTGAGCGCCCTGACGAACATGGTTCCGATCAGGCCTATTCCCGTTGCCCCCGGCACCAGAAGTCCCAGCACCGCACCGATCACTATTCCAACCAATATCTTCGCGATCAGCGACACCCTATTCCACATCTCTACAATCTTTTTCATGAATCTAACTCCTAACTATATCTATATTTCTGCTTTTTAACATACATTTTCTTTAGCATTCTTCTTTCTCAGAAGAAGTATCCTCACGAGCAAAAACACTGGGAATATAACTCCCGCAAGGATTCCGCGTTTCTTAATAGTATCATATATCGATCAGGCTTGTATATAACAGATTTCATAACACAAAAAGCGGCGAACAGATTCTTGCTTCTGTTCGCCGCCACTTCACTTCTATAATACTCTATTTTATGACCAGACTTCCTCTGCTATCTCCTTAACGAGCTTGAGCTTTGCCCACTGCTCTTCCTCTGTCAGCTTGTTTCCGATCTCACACGATGCAAATCCACACTGAGGGCTCAGGCATAATCTGTCAAGTGGTACATACTTTGCAGCCTCATAGATCCTTGCAATGACCTTCTCCTTATCCTCAAGAACCGGAGATTTTGTTGTGATAAGTCCGAGCACGACCTTCTTGTTCTCTGAAACCTTTGCAAGAGGTGCAAATCCGCCCGATCTCTCATCGTCATACTCAAGGAACAGCGCATCTACATTCTCATTTGCAAATACATAATCTGCAACTGTGTCATAAGGACCGCTTGTGAAGAATGTTGAGTGGTAATTTCCTCTGCAGATATGTGAAGTGATGACCATATCCTCCGGCTTTCCTTCAAGGGCAAGATTGTTCACTGCAAGCAGCTCCTTCTTGACATCCTCAAGTGATATTCCAAGCGACCTATATCTCTGCTTTGCTGCATCCCCCACTATGGCTCCCCATGTACAATCGTCAAGCTGCAGGTTTCGGCATCCAGCATCATAGAACTGCTTAATAACATCCTGATAAGCCTTTCCGATATCCTGGATAAGCTCCTCATTTGTAGGATAGAACTTCCTTGTGTTTGCAATATTGTCAGGTACTATCATCTGCTGGAATGTCTGTGCAGGAGCCGGTATCGTATACTTTGCAACTGTATTCTCATCCTCGAACTGCTTTAAGAACTTGAAATATTCAACAAATGGATGAGCCTTTGCCTTTATCTTACCTACAAGATACGTATCATCAAGAACCGCAAGCTCTGCATCGAATTTCACACCATTTCCAGTGTTCTCATGGGCAACTCCATCAAGTCCCCACATAAAGTCAAGATGCCAGAATGTTCTTCTGAACTCGCCATCTGTGATCGCATGGAATCCAAGTTCCTTCTGCTTTGCAACGACCTTGGTAATCTCCTCATTAACAACTTTGTCGAACTCCTCCTTGGTGATCTTTCCGTCCCTGTATGCTGCCTTCGCATCCTTGAGTGCCTGTGGTCTCAGAAAGCTTCCTACAAAATCGTATCTGAAAGGTGTCTGTAATTTGCTCATATGTCTTTATCCTCCGTAGTGTTTTCTCGTTTTCTTAACTTGAGGATATTCTAGCAGGATAGGCTGTCCATGGAAAATACTATTATTTTGAGGCTTGCCATAGCTTTAAACTATGGAATATGATAAGAGTACTCCACTATCAATGCTTAAAATTCTATAAACCGCCAAATCTATAACAAAAAGCCTGCATAATCCCTATGTGAAATCATCCACAATGACAATCGTCAAATATGATTTCATATAGGCTTATACAGGCTTTCATACCCTATTATTCAATATTCTTTAACTCCACTGCGAGTTATACAGATCCGCATAGAATCCATTCTGAGCCATGAGCTCATCATGGTTACCCTGCTCTATGATGTCACCGTCCTTCATAACAAGGATTATGTCTGCATTCTTGATGGTTGACAGTCTGTGGGCTATGACAAAGCTTGTCCTACCCTTCATCAGATTGTCCATGGCTCTCTGAATCCTGTGTTCTGTTCTCGTATCGACTGACGATGTAGCCTCATCGAGGATCAGGACCGGATTGTCAGCAAGAATTGCCCTTGCGATAGTTAAGAGCTGTTTCTGTCCCTGGGAGATATTTGTTATCTCCTCATTGAGCTCCATGTTGTATCCACCCGGAAGTGCCGAGATAAATCTATGTGCATGAGCTGCCTTTGCCGCTGCGATGACTTCCTCATCCGTGGCATCCAGTCTTCCGTATCTGATATTCTCCATGATAGTGCCCTTGAACAGCCATGTATCCTGAAGCACCATGCCAAATACATCCCTGAGCTCACGTCTGTTGAAGTTCTTAATATTGTGTCCGTCCAGTAGTATAGCACCGCCATTCACGTCGTAGAATCTCATGAGCAGCTTGACCATGGTGGTCTTACCCGCTCCGGTAGGTCCGACTATAGCTACCTGCTGTCCCGGTTTTACATGGGCTGAGAAATCCTTGATGATGATCTGATCCGGGTTGTATCCGAACTTTACATGCTCAAATGTTACCTCACCCTTGATTCCCTCTGTGGATACAGGATTCTCTACTATCTGCTCCTCTTCTTTCTCTTCAAGAAGTTCAAATACTCGCTCAGCGGCTGCTGCCATCTGCTGCATCATATTTGTGACCTGGGCAACCTGCTGAACTGGCTGTGTGAGGTTCTTCACGTACTGTATAAATGCCTGGATATCACCTATCTGGATAGTTCCTCTGATCGCAAGAGCCGCACCTGATATGGCAACTGCCACATAGCCCAGATTACCGACAAACATCATAATAGGCTGCATCAATCCTGAGAAGAACTGTGACTTCCATGCTGACTTGTACAGAGTCTCATTTGTCTCATGGAACTCTCTTCTAACGTCGTTCTCCTTATTGAACGCTTTTATGACATTGTGTCCGCCATACACCTCTTCAACCTGCCCGTTTATGTGTCCCACGTATTCCTGCTGCTGCTTGAAGAATCTCTGGGATTTCTTGATGACAAACATCATGAGCATGATACTTATCGGAAGTATCAGCACTGATATAAGTGTCATAAGCGGGCTGATCGTGAGCATCATCACAATTACACCGATGACCGTACTAACCGATGTGATGAGCTGTGTGATACTCTGGTTCAGACCATTTCCCATGGTATCTATATCATTTGTAATCCTTGAAAGTACCTCGCCATAGGTTCTGCTCTCAAAGTAACTCATCGGCATCCTGTTGATCTTCTCGGACACCTCACGTCTCATCCTGTAGCACACCTTCTGTGTGATACCGGTCATGATGAAGCCCTGTACAAAGCTAAATGCCACACTCAGCACATACAGGCCAAGACAGAACAGCAATATCTTACCGATATACGTGAAATCAATTCCGCCGTTGCCTGTTATCTTGTTCATGATTCCCTCGGACAGGACTGTTGTCGCCTTGCCGAGTACCTTCGGACATACTACGTTGAATACCGTACTTCCAATTGCAAATATAGCAACGACAACAACCGCGGCCTTGTACTTGCCTATATATCTGAATAACTTTCCTATCGTTCCCTTAAAGTCCTTGGCTTTATCGCCGCCCATCATAGGACCGTGGCCTCTTCTAGGACCTCTGAAACTTCTCTGATTATTTGTCTGATTCTGTTCTGACATGTCCTACACCTGCCTTTCTGAGTCAGTTCCAAGACTGGCCGCTATCTCCGATGGAGAAAGCTGTGACTCGGCTATCTGCCTGTACTCCTCACAGGTCTGCATGAGTTCCTTGTG
The DNA here is from genome assembly GCF_003481085.1 of Coprococcus sp. TF11-13. Taxonomy (NCBI): domain Bacteria; kingdom Bacillati; phylum Bacillota; class Clostridia; order Lachnospirales; family Lachnospiraceae; genus Coprococcus; species Coprococcus sp. TF11-13. The sequence goes on from NZ_QUKK01000010.1 coordinate 42,924, forward strand.
AGTTCCCTTGCCGACTATCGTACCCTCGTCAAGCACAAGTATCTGATCTGCTGAGAGTATAGTGCTTACACGCTGTGCAACGATAAATACCGTGCTGTCATTTATGTGCTCGCCAAGTGCCTTTCTGACTGCCACATCCGTCTTGAAATCAAGCGCCGAAAAGCTGTCGTCAAATATCAGGATCTTCGGCTTTCTTGCTATGGCTCTGGCTATAGCAAGACGCTGTTTCTGACCACCGGACACATTTCCACCGCCCTGAGCAACCGCACTGTCGTAACCATGCTCCTTCTCCTCTATGAAGTCGGATGCCTGGGAAATCTCAGCTGCAAGCTTGACATCTTCATCAGATGCATCCGGTGCACCGAATCTTATATTGGACGCAATCGTTCCCGAGAACAGAATTCCCTTCTGCGGAACAAAACCGATATTCTGTCTCACGCTCTCCATAGTGAGGTCTCTTATATCCTGTCCGTCTATCGTTATCGAACCCTCCGTAACATCATAGAATCTCGGGAGGAGCTGAACCAGTGTACTCTTACCACAACCGGTACTTCCTATGATCGCCGTAGTCTGTCCAGGCTTGGCCTCAAATGAGATATTCTCAAGTACATTCTCATCTGCGCCCGGATATGCAAATGCGACATTGTCATACTTTACGACACCCCTTGGTGCTTCAAGCTTCTTTGCCCCGGCTGCGTCCTGAACTGTCACTTCAGTGTTTATGATCTCCTGTATTCTGTCTGCTGCCACGCTGGCACGAGGGAGCATGACTGACATCATGCTGAGCATAAGGAACGACATGATAATAAGCATTGTGTATGTAATAAATGCAGTCATTGATCCTACCTGAAGGACACCCGCATCAATCTTGTGGGCTGCCACCCACTCTATAAGTATGCTTATTGCATACATGATGAACATGAGTATAGGCATTGCAAATGTCATGACTCTGTTGACGAACAAGGTGTTCTTCGTCAGGTCTTTATTTGCCTCATCGAATCTCTCTTCCTCCCGTTCCTCTCTGCCAAATGCCCTGATAACCGGGATACCTGTAAGTATCTCTCTTGACACAAGGTTTACTCTGTCCACCAGTGTCTGCATAACTTTAAACTTTGGCATGGCAATGACCATAAGCGTTCCCATGAGGATCACAACTGCTGCTATACCGATGAATATTACCCAGCCCATTCCGGCTCCGTTCTCAACAACCTTGACGATTCCTCCAATAGAAAGTATCGGTGCATATAGAACCATTCTGAGCATCATAACTGTAACCATCTGTATCTGCTGGACATCATTTGTAGATCTCGTTATAAGAGATGCAGTTGAGAACTTGTTGATCTCAGCATCCGAAAATGCGATAACCTTGTTGAACACCTTCTCTCTGAGTCCGCAGGCAACGCTTGCCGCAACCCTTGACGCCACAAGTCCTATGAGAACCGCAGCTGCTGCCATGAGAAGTGACATTCCAAGCATCTTCACCGCTGCCCACTTCAGATATGACATCTGTCCTGCCTTATAATCGTAGCCAAAGCTGTCGTAGCATATTCTTGTACATGCTATGGCTGTGGATTCCATATAATCCTCACCCATGCTGTCGAGCATGCCATCAACCACAGGCTTCATCTGTTCACCGATCTGCGCCCACATCTCCTCCGGCATCTCGTCAAGGGTGATTCCCATCTTGTCGAGTCCTGCCTTGATCTCGTTGTCCTCGTCAGAGTTCACCATCTGATATGGATAGTAATACATCATAAGCCCCTTCATACAGGCACTATCCACTTCGTCTATGTGTTCCTCGCCATCTTCTGTCAGGTAATAATAACCATCCGAACCATCTTTATAATATTTCTCCCATACGGCTTTCTCATCGTCATCCATAAATCCGCCTATCACGTTGTAGGCTTTCTCTGGGATCTGTTTCGGACTGCAGTTCTCTATACCGTAGTTCTGTATACCGGTATCTATGAGCTTTGAGGTGTAGTCCGGAAGTGACAGATCACAGTATGCCTGCAGAACAAGAAGAAGGGCTATGATAATGACCGACTTCCAATATGGCTTCAGATTTCTGAATATCTGCATGTCATTTCCTCCTTGAACAATTATTAATCAGATGAATGTATCCCCCTCTAGTCTTTCTATGTGCACAACATAACATCACCTGTACCGGATCGCTCCCGCTCATTTCGGCCTACAGCGGTACTAAGGTGCCACTTACATGCCACCTAAGGACCGGTGGCCTCAAATGTCCTGTACAGGTGCTGTTATGTTGTACACGTTAATATACATTATGCAGGGATACATTCATCTGATATCTACGCTTTCTTCTGACGGAGAAAATGCCATGCTTTAGCTGACGTTGTTTTCCCCTTTACATTTTCAAGCGTATTCTTTCTTTAATTAAATATCTTTGAAAGTTTATCATTGCATATATTCTCAGTCAATTAAATATCTATAAAGATTTAATAATTTTTATGACAAAAAAACGGCAGCCGCTGTGATATGTACCCTCTTTACTGGACAACCAGTAAGGAGGGTATTTTTATGCGTTATAGT
>NZ_QUKK01000011.1:0-20638 GCF_003481085.1 Coprococcus sp. TF11-13
ACTATAACGCATAAAAATACCCTCCTTACTGGTTGTCCAGTAAAGAGGGTACATATCACCAGACGGCGCTTTTTTGTATTTGCTATATATTATACTTATGCTACTCTGCCAGCTTGTTGAGCTTCTCAACAAGTGCTGTCTGGAGAGCTTCAAGCTTTGCATCTGCATCATCAAGGCTTGTTCCCTTGATTCCGTAGTACAGCTTGATCTTTGGCTCTGTTCCTGATGGACGTACACATGCCCATGCGCCATCCTCAAGGTCGTAGTAGAGAACGTTGGACTGTGGAAGTCCTGACTCTGTGACCTCTCCGGTGGCAAGATCTGTGATCGTGTTCTTCTCGTAATCACGAACCTTGAGAACTTTGAGTGTATCGATCTGAGTAAGTGACTCAGCTCTGAGTGAGGACATGATCTTGCGAATCTTCTCTGCTCCTGTAACACCCTTGAGCGTTATTGTGTAGAGGCCTTCCTTGTAATATCCGTACTTCTCATAGAGATCAAGCATGTGATCCCACAGAGTGATTCCCTGGCTCTTGCAGTATGCAGCAGCCTCGCAGAGACACATAACTGCAACCGGAGCATCCTTGTCTCTTGCGTATGTTCCAACGAGACATCCGTAGCTCTCCTCCATACCCATTACGAAATTGTATGAATTATTCTGCTCGAAGAACTTGATCTGCTCACCGATGAACTTGAAGCCTGTTAGAACCTCGATGAGGTTGACATTGTAATCTGCAGCCAGTGGATCAGCCATATTTGTGGTTACAATAGTCTTGACCATGGCCGGATTCTTTGGCATGAGACCGCATTTTGTTCTCTCTCTGAACTGGTATTCAGCGATTATAAGTCCTGACATATTTCCTGTAAATGGCATATACTTGCCTGTCTTTGTATCGAGTGCGTATATTCCAAGACGGTCTGCATCAGGATCTGTAGCGAGAACTATGTCCGCATTCTTCTCCTTTGCCAGCTTGAGGGCAAGCTCAAATGCCTTTGGATCCTCTGGGTTTGGATACTCAAGCGTTGTGAACTCAGGGTCTGGAAGCTCCTGCTCAGGAACAATATATACGTTTTTGAAACCAAGCTCGGACAGAACTCTCTTTACAGGTACAAGACCGGTTCCGTGGAACGGTGTGTATACGATCTTGATGTTCTCTGACTGCTCCTTGATGATCTCAGGATGAATGATCTGCTTCTTGAGTTCCTCCATATACGCGTCATCTATCTCGGCACCTATGATAGTGAGAAGGCCCTTGTCAAGTGCCTCCTGCTTATCCATGGTCTTTACTGTATGGAAATCTGTTACAGCCTTAACCTCTGCGATGATCTCTCTGTCCTTTGGAGCTGTGATCTGCGCGCCATCCTCCCAGTATACCTTGTAACCGTTGTACTCTGGTGGATTGTGGCTGGCTGTTATAACTATACCTGCTGTACATTCAAGCTTTCTGACTGCATATGAAAGCTCAGGTGTAGGTCTGAGTGACTCAAAGAGATATGACTTGATTCCATTTGCACACAGGCAGAGAGCTGCTTCTGCTGCAAACTCTGGAGAATACTTTCTTGAATCGTATGCTATTGCCACGCCCTTGTCCTGCGCATTCTGCTTCACAATGAAGTTTGCAAGACCCTGTGTAGCCTTGCGGACGGTGTAGAAGTTCATTCTGTTGGTTCCCGCGCCTATCACACCTCTGAGTCCACCAGTTCCAAATACAAGATCACGATAGAATCTGTCCTCGATCTCAGCCTCATCATCAGCTATGGCTGCAAGCTCCTTCCTGGTGTCCTCATCAAAATAATCATCTGTCATCCAAAAATCATATGTGTCTCTGTAACTCATCTTTCTACTTCTCCTTCTTTTTTCTCATTTAGTATGCCCTTTTATGAACGTTCTGCTGTTTGAGCAATCACTGCTCAGCGCTTCCTATTTTCTCAGGAATTCTAGTGGATCTCCCTCAGCCAGAAAATGTGTCATGAGGTATGCTCCTCTGAGCGACACCTGTTCCTCTGACAGGATTCTTCTGACCTCACCTCGGTCTGCGAGTATGACCTGTATGTCCTCTGTGCTCTCCTTGCTGTCGAGATTTGGTGTTCCTGTAGCTGTTCCAAATACAGCACTGCTCATCTCATCCGTAAATCCCGGGCCCATATAGAATGGCCTTCTGTAGAGTTCTTCTCCGCCCTCATATACATCAAGGGTAAGCCCTGTCTCTTCCTTCATCTCCCTGACTGCTGCCTGCGCCGGAGTCTCATCTCCATCCACCAGTCCTGCAGGAAGTTCATATATATATGTATCGAGTGGGTATCTGTACTGCCTTATGAGCACCAGCTTCGGCTCATCTTCCAGCTTAACTCCATATATAACTATTCCTTCCGGTTTTATATCGTGGGTCTTTATCTTGATGTCGTTCTCTTTATTCCTTGAAGCAAAGTAATAATTGAAGTCTTTTCCAGCCGTGTCAACCGCATCTATATGATAGAGGTTGAGGAACGGATTGTCTGTGAGTTTTTGTACACCTTTGTATTTCTCTTTCACTTCATCACATCCCATCTGTGTATTTTAATGTATTCAGCCGACCATACATTCGCAAAACCGCACGGTTCCCGTGCTCTTTCGCTGCTGCGCTGAATATTTACCTTTATTCAGCCGGCCATACATTCGCAAAACCGCACGGTTCCCGTGCTCTTTCGCTGCTGCGCAGCTATTTTGCTCATTGTATGGGGCGGTGACTCTATTCGAGTCACCACAGGATAAGAACACCTGATTCTTACATGCAAGCATGTCGAATCCGCTGTTCTTATCCTGCACGGCTGAATATTTACCTTTATTCAAAATTAGCATAGTTTTTACAATATATCAAATTCTTTTTTAAGTAATTTTATCATTTTTTAGCTATTTTTAATGCTTTTTAGTATATTTGCGTCATTTTGCCATATTTTTCTATGTGATTCCTGGTTTTGATGCAGCTATGTGCCTCCTGATTCTGAATATTTTTTACTCAAAAAATCCGGGCACTTTAATCTGCCCGGATTCCAAAAATGTTATGCAATTTATACTCTACTGATTCTCTGTCGATACCAGTTGATATTCTGCATCTCTCAACCTGCAGTAATAAAATGTCTGTCCAGCCTCCTCTGTGTAGGTTTCAAATACTCCCGTAACGATCACCTCACTCTGGTCCGCCGGGTAATCGCCTGGATATACTGCACCTCCACCAAGTTCAAATTCAAGCCCCTGACTGCAGCATGCCAGAGCGTCGGCTATGAGACAATAATTATAATATTTGTCGGTTATCGGATAATAAGATGCATAATACTTTCCTTCTATCCTTATCGTCTTGCCCTCATATTCCTCAGGTTTTGACATCATCTGATATACCGTCGCATATACAAGATCGCTTCCCATAAGTGTGAGATCCACATCCACACCCTCAGACTTGTATTGCGCTATAACTGAGCTGTCTCCATTCACGACCTGCCCATATGTTGGTTCTGATGTCGCCTCAGTTACAGATGCGGATTCTGTCTCTGTCGTGGTTTGCATCTCTGTTGTGATCGTCGTCTCTGTTGTGGCTCCCGCCGACGACTTGCTTTCCACATCACCATCGCCTGTTTTCTGATTAAGCACCTTATCCACTGCATTCTGTGTGTTCAAACGACTGCCCGCAGTCTGAGATGCTCCACCACAGCCTGTGACAGTCAGCAACATACTCAGCACCAATATTGACATAATCAATCGCTTAAATCTGTGTCTGCATCCATGCATTCTTCTATTTCTATTCATATACATATTCTTATCTCCTCATCACTTTCCCTGCTATACTGTTAAATGCAAATATAACCATATCGCATGCAACGATCGTAGAACCCACCGGTGTTGAAAATAATATGGATACCAGCATGCCGGTCAAAGTTCCCACAACTGACAATACAGCCGAATATAATACCACTGACCTGAAACTATACATAACTCTCATTGCCGAAAGTGCAGGGAATACCAGAAGCGCCGTGATGAGCAGGGAGCCCACCAGATTCATTGCAAGCACTATTATCACAGCGATTATCACCGCCAGCGCCAGATTATATGCCCCTGCATTTTTCCCGATTGCCCTGGTAAAACTCTCGTCAAATGTGACTGCAAATATCCTGTTGTAGAACAAACAGAAAAACGCTATTACACAGATTGACATAACTATACACAGCCACACTTCTCCCATTGTCAATGTCAGTATGGATGTTGAACCAAACAACGTTGAGCACACATCGCCAGATACATTTGCCGACGTGGAAAATACATTCATTATCAGATAACCTACGGCTAAAGCACCGACAGACATCATAGCTATCGCGGCATCCCCCTTAAGCTTCGCATTTTGTCCCGACATAAGTATGAGAATTGCAGCAGCCACAGTCACCGGCATCACTATGATCGTGTTGTTTGTCAGTTTCAGAACAGATCCTACCGCCATTGCTCCAAATGCAACATGCGAAAGTCCATCGCCGATAAATGAAAATCTTTTCAAAACCAATGTTGCACCGAAAAGTGACGAACACAATGCTATAAGAATACCAACCACAAGAGCATACTTAACAAATGGATACTGCATATAGTAAATTAACTTATCAACAAGCTGCACTCTGTCCACCACCTTTCTCATATTCTACCGAAATGATGTTCCAATATCTGCTGTTCTTATATTCCTCTCTGCTACCCCAGAACGAGCCCCCATGATTCATATGAAGCACATGTCTGGCGCAATCTATTGCCCTCAGATCATGTGATATCATGATCACTGCCACACCATTTTCATTTAACTGCTGTATCATCTGATAGAACTGTGCCGTTGCGACAGGATCAAGGCCAGTTACCGGTTCATCAAGCAGAAGAAGGTTCTCAGTTGCACACAGGGCTCTCGCCAGAAGGACGCGCTGCTGCTGTCCTCCCGACAAATGCCTGTAACATTTCCTGCGTATATCCCACATTCCAAGTCGTTCAAGCTGAGATTGCGCAAGCTGCTTTTCCTTTCTGCCATAAAAAGGACGTGCTCCGCACTTAGGCAGCGTTCCCGACAAAGCCACCTCCCATACAGTCGCAGGGAAATCCTTCTGCACAGGTGTCTGCTGCGGCAGATAGCCTATATCACGCGATGTCAGATTATCGCCAAACTTTATCTCTCCTGAAACCGGTTTCAACAGGCCAAGCAGAGTTTTTACCAAGGTACTCTTTCCCGCTCCGTTCTCTCCAACTATACAGAGATAGTCTCCCTTGTCTATACTGAAATTAAGGTCTGACGCAACTGCTCTTCCGTCGTACCCGACTGCCAGGTCTTTACATGTTATATAAGACATTATTTTCTCCTCTTCTATTTCCTTCAATGTCAGCCTTTTACCACATGGCTCTAATTTAATGCTTGAGACAGTACATTCAGGTTATCTTCCATCACGTTCAGATACGTCTCACCATCAGCTACAGCCTTTGCAGTCACAGACTGCATCGAATTCATCGTCAGAATCTCCTGATTTTTCGAATCTGTTGTCTTCTTTATCGACTCTGCTATACTGTGATCTGCACCCTCTATCGTCAGAATAACCGGAAGCTTTAACTCATCCACCTTCTGCGCAAGGAATGTTATCGTCTCGAAACTTGCCTCCGACTCAGCACTGCATCCCACAAATGCAGCATAGTAAGTAAGGCCATAATCATCCGCCATATATCGGAAAGGGAATCTGTCGCCAAACAGAATTGCCTGACGTTTTCCCTTAGAAACTGTTAGTTCGTACCTTCCATCAAGATCATTGAGTTCATCAACGTACTTGCCTGCATTCTCCATGTAATCAGATTTATTATCTGGATCAAGTGCCTGGATATTATCCGCCAACACATTCGTCAATGCCACTGCGTTCTTGAGTGAAAGCCATACATGTTCATCATACTCCGGGCCTTCCTCTCCTTCCTCTTCTTCCTCTGCCTGCATGCCTGGAACTACCTCTTCCTCTTTGACTGCAGTTCCCAAAGCGTCAAGCATATTTACAACCTTCATATCCTTATTAGTCGCTTCTTTCAGGGCACTATCCACCCAGCCATCAGACTCACCGCCAACATACACGAACATATCTGCGTCAGCTATCTTTGCTATATCCTCTGCAGTTGGCTGATAACTGTGAAGATCCATCCCCTGATCGAGCAGCATAGTAAGCTGAAACTTGTCGGAATCACCGCCTATAATATTGCGGATCCAGTCATACTGAGGAAAAGTCGTACATACAATGCTGTACGCCGCAGCATTTGCCGCATTTTCAGGCGCACTGCCTCCTTTCTGATCAGAATCTGCTGCCGTCATTGATGCTCCGCAGCCGCAAAATGCTGAAACAGTAAGTACCGATGCCATAACAAGGCCAAATATTCTATTTTTCATAATGATCAATAAACCTCCGAATTGATTGATATAATTGACAGGCATATTTTGATGCCTATAATTGGGTAAATTTAATAAACTGCCTCTAGATCAAAAAACACCAATAATAAGTATTCGCCCTTATCTTTAGATGTATTTCCAGACGCAATTCTCAGTCAATATCCGTACTTTAAATCAATTCAGCAATTCCACCTTCAGGGAAACGAGCGTATCGGTACAATACTCGTGGGTATACACCAATACAACTCCAAGTGTGAACACACTTAAGAACGCCAGGAACACTGGCGTAGTTGACATTGTCTTTATATTTGAAAGGAACTGTGCAGCCTGCTGCAAATGCATACATATAGGACATTCCTGCCCCGTACAGTCATGCTCCACATTGCGCGCAATATAGCCATAAGAGAAAAGTACTCCCGATATAAAGAACACTATAAGAATCCATGACATTATTCTCTTTTTACTCATTCTGCACACCTCCTTTTCATTGTAGGAATTTGGGGATATATAGTTTTCGTTGTGACCATAACGATACAATCCCATCTGTAACAATCACGTTTAGTTTAGACTACAGCGACTCCACAATGCCTCTGACAATCTTTGCAAATACCACATATCGACGATCTGTCACAGTCGATCATAAATCCATACCTCTCCTGAACTCCTTTAGCTATGTGATTCATGGTATCGCGGTCAATATGTATGACTCTTCCGCACTTAACACACTGCATATGAAGGTGTTCGTGACAACTATGATCAGCCTTTTCCATTCTATACATACTTGAACCACCATCAGCACTCTGATACTTTATCAATTTGTCCTGGGTAACCATGCGGTCAAGATTGCGATATACAGTTGTTGTATTCGCATCTATGCCATTCTCATCCAAATACACACTTACATCAGCCACACAAAAACCTCTGTCCTGCCTCTCTGCAGCAAATGCCTCTATAGCCTGACTTATTCTCGTTTTATACTCCCTCGCCATAATATTCCTCTTTTTTGAATTTGCAAGTCATTTGCATTTTACTGTATCATAAATGGCTTTTAACTTTATGTCAACATCTTTTTATTTATCACTTTTCCATCACTACTATCTTGTTTGATATATTGCTGACAAATGGTATTTTGCCAATGACCTTATATACCGGTATGAACTCAGCCATTCCTTCTACAAGACTGCGCTGTTCTATGTATCTGTATTTCGGTATGATCTCCGCCAGCTTCTTTCCATTTGGCACGCCCCAGGAGAACCTGGCATGGCTTCCATGGATGGATTTCTCCTTGATATGCTTTGCCATGAACGGAGCCATAGTCTCTACGAACACCGCAACATGAGTAAATTTCCTGTCTATTATGTCGAATATTTTCTTCACATCAGCTTCTGTGAGATACATCGTAAGCCCCTCTATGATGACCAGCACAGGTTCACCTGCATACTCTACCATGTCAGCCCATTTGCCGTCCATGGCGGATTCCGCTATCTGGTACACCGGTCCGTCCTCCTGTAGGAACTTTGCCCTGACAGTCATGGTCTCCGGGAGATCAATGTTGTACCAGCCTTTATATCTACCCTCATTTCTATAGCAGCGGGTATCAAGACCACAGGCGATATTCACAACCACAGCACCCTTATGCTTTTTCAGGTATTCTGATACAAGCTTATCAAGAACTATAGTTCTAGCTATGACTCCGCTTCCCATTGCCAGATCCTTGTCCGCCAGTGAAAAGTCATAATCCAGGCTGTCAACTATCTCTATAGCCTTGCCGTCATATATGACATGATCCGACTTTCTCGATTCCTTCGCCCTGGCATAAAGCGTCTGGAGCATCGTCTCTGGAACTCCGGTTATGTCCACCTTTGACCTGTCTGCTGTGCTGTTCTGTGTGCTAACCATTTTCTCATTTCCTCCTGCTTTTTAATTGTGCAAACGTATGAAAGGCGCTGCGCGCGCTTCACAAATTGAGCAAACGCATGAGAGGCGCTTCGCGCGGCGTTTGCGTGCTTCACAACATGTCGTCAAGCGCAGCTTGATGACCTGCGCGCACATCAGTGCGCTTCCTCTGCCGGAATCCTCCCACTTACGTGGGCCCCTCCTTATGAAATATAACATTTGTCTTGTTTTGTTATGTTCGTAAAAATAAGAGGTTCATCATCGATGAACCTCTTTCTTTAAACTCTCTATCAACTTTTCTGTACCGCCTGTGGCATGAATGCCGATCTTTTCTGTCAGATACATTTTCTTCTCCACATCTACATCCTCGTTCAGTATCGCCATGGCTCCTTCAAGCCGCATCTTAGCCAGCACGCGAACCAAATTCTCATCCGGCTCGCATCCAAGCTGTGACCTGTAATATGCCGCAAATGAATGTCTCATGAACTCCTCAACCCTCTGGTGATAATTCTCATAACAGCTGACATCAGCGCCATGCATGATGATCATTACCTCTTCCCTGTGTGCCAGAAGGAATTGCATCATGATCTTATCTGCATCTACGCCCGTAGCGGGGTTCTCAATCTCCCCCTTCATAAGTTCTCCAAGCATGGCTTCATATTGGTTCACAAGCGGTTCAAGTATCGCCTTGAACAATGCCTCCTTACTCTCAAATGAAAAGTAGAAGGCTCCGGTGGTAACTCCCGCACTATTGCATATCATTCTAAGACTTGCCCTCTGGTAACCATTTTTAAGGAATTCCTCTTTACCTGCTTTTTTCAGTTTTTCTATCGTTTCACTGCGCTTGTCGTTTTCCATAACATGTGTTATGTTAGCACAAACTAACTAGTCTGGCAACATATTTTTGAAAGTTATCTCTATTTGCCATCTAGGTATCTTCGCACCGTCTCAAGGCCGCCGAGTGGCACGCAGAACTTCTGGTCATGATTCTTACATGCCTCATAAGTGTCCTCAAGATCAAACCAGCACACGCCGTCAAGCTCTTCCTTCTGTATTGTCAGATCTGCTATGTCCACCTGTTTCTGATACACGAACACAAATGCCACCTCGTTGTCCCTGAACATTCTGCCATGAAATTCCTTCTCATACCGGATCCTGAATGTTCCCGCGAAATCAAGATCTGCGGCCTCAGCTTTGATGCCAAGCTCCTCTCCGAGTTCCCTGAGTGCCGACCCCATCGGTTCATCGCCCGCCTGTATATGTCCGGCAGAGGAAGTGTCATACCTTCCGGGAAAAGAATCCTTATCCATCGACCTCTTCTGCAGAAGAACCTTATACCTTCCATTCTCTTGCTTCGCTATCCAGATATGGGCAGTCCTGTGACATATGCCTTTTGCATGTGCCTCGCTCCTCTCCACTGTGTCTCCGGTAGGGTTGCCCTGTTCGTCGCATATATCAAAAAGTTCCATTATAGTGTACCGTCCTTATTTCACTGATTCGATACAATTATAATGGAACTTTTTTCTTTTATCTATATATAATTAACACCTATAATTACACTTGTAACATAATGCTATAAAGCTGCTTTCGCCAGCTTGGTATTGCATCTAGTCATAACCTCAAGATAATATGCCGAATCAACTGGTGACATTTTATCAGCATCATACGCATCTGCTTTACTGACAAAATCTGCATATTTGCTCGCATAATCTGCATAGTCTGCGAGCATGCTCACCGTGTCATCTGAATTCTCATATTTCTCCATAAATTCAATATAATCGTCTATAAACACCTCATAGCTATCAAGAAACGCCTTGAGGTCGGGATCAACCACGCTAGAATCTGAAACCGAGGTTTCTTCATCTGCCGTATCCTCACTTTCCTGCTCACTTTCTTCAACTGTAGTTGTCTCTTCAACTTCTTCTGATGTGGCTGATTCTTCTTTTTCTTCAGTCGATGCTTCAGTTGCGATCTCTGTCTTAGCTTTCATCCTTTCAGGCGAAGAAAGATATATATCCATGGAGTCACTCGAGTAATGTGTAAGTTCCAAATGATAACCATCCTTATTATCAGCCTCAAACGAAGTCGATGTCGTTGAAGAATTTTTATCAAATCCTTTTTTCTTGCATGCTTCAATATAATCCGCATATTTTTCATCTGTCACTTTATCAGCACTCGCACTTAAATAATCTTTATCATTTGATAATACGTATCCATATTCTGTATCCGGAGCAGGAAGATATGCTGCAAGACCATCATCCGGCCAGTTTAGTTTTCTATTCTCATGAGATGATGAATGTCCTCCGCTATGACTTGCTCCAAAAGGAATCACGAGCAGAAATGCAAGAATAGCAAGTGCCACATATATGAATTTTTTCTTTTCTTTTATAATCTGCATACCCATAAGCCATGACACAGCAAGCAAGCCACTCTGTATCAATGCAATTATACCCGATAAAACCGAGCCAGAAGAAAATGAACCAATCGCTGCTATAATGCAAATAAACACAGACACTATAGTAACCTTGCTAAACTTGCTCTTTCTGTATGTCTTTTGTTCTTCTCTCTTTTCGTTGCGGTCTTCCTTTTCTTTTTCATTTGCCATTCTGGCGTATTCCATTTCTTTATATGTATTGCTCTTAAGTTTTTCTATTGCCACCGCATCACTGTCAAGTATCTTTTCTCTATCTCCGCAATATGGACAAGTATATTCTCCCTTATCTGCATCCACTTCCAAATCTCCATTGCAGTTTTTACACTTCAGCTTTATTATACGAGCACCTGTCTGACTCTCGCATCTATTTCCACACTCCGGACAAAATGTCGCCCCCTCCGAAATATTTGCTCCACATTTACTACAAAACATTGTTCTTCTCCTCCTTACGATATTTTCTCTATCAACTCATACGCCTGATTTATATATTCATCGATCTCCACTTTCCGCTGTCTGAGCCTTAATATATGAGCATCAACCTCTCTCCTCACTTCATCTTTGCTAAGATTATCCAGTTCTGCTATCTCTCTGATGGAAAACTCCAGATTCTGAAGGAGCTTGATCATCCTGACCCTGTCCTGGGTTTTCGCATCGTACAGCAGATAACCTCTCTCATTTCTTGCTGCCGCAGACATTAAGCCTGCCTTTTCATATCCCTGAATCGCCCGTCTGCTGACCCCAGTATGTTCACACAACTCCCTCAATGTCTCCACTCTTTTTATCACCACCTCACGCGGACATTTTCTTAACTGTAAAATTGCACGTTGCGTGCAGTCAACACATTGATGCCAGTCCATAGCATATGCTGCCTTCGATGTTGATATTGTCCCACCGTATTTTTAAAAGTGGATTTGTCAGTGCAAAAAGGCACTCTGAATCCAGCCTGTCATCTGTCTTCAGAATGCCTTTATCACATTTCATATATAATTTATCTTAATTATTATGTCATACCAAAAGTCGATTTGCGACCGCCGTCCGCATCATGCTAAAGCTCCCTGATTATTTGCTCAAGTTCTTCCCGCTTTCTGTTGTATGCATCCAGATCACTGTTCCTTTCACATAATTTTACTGCCCTCTCCAACCACACAATACACTCATTTCTGTCTCCAAGCTCAATATAAATATTTGCTGCAGGAATAAGCATATAATTTATCAGATCAAGCTCTGAACTGCATGTTCTGCTGTAAACCTTCCATGCCTTGTGTATATTTCTGTCTACCTGGCACGGATTGACATCAATATATGTATAGAACCATCCCTTAGTTATGTAATACGACAGCCAGTTTTCAGCATTATCTGTAATTCCACCGGTCTCTGAATTATCTATCTGAGTCATGATCATCCTGGCTCTGTTCAGAAGATCTACGACCTTTTTTCTGCTTCGCAATGTGAAATTCCCATCAAAACAGGATCTGACTGTATATGTAGCTACCGCAATAATATCTGCAGCAAGCTTTAACAGTGCATCCGTCGTTTCTGCTTTTTCGTAGCACGCTATCGCCCTATCCATATATCTCATCTGAAGAGCATACATTTTTTTCCCTTCTCCTGTCTCCGGTTCAAAGTTTCCGTCAAGAATTGTGTCCAGATAATCTATCCGGATATCGCAGACAAAGCCTTCTATGTAGTGACTTTTTCCTTCCGACCATTTCTCAAGATATCCTAATATCTCCTCTGTATCGCTATACCGGCCCATCTCGGCATATATATGAGCCAGCTTGTCACACACTTCAACCATTTCCCGGTCTGATATAAGTTTGTCTGTACGTCTGGCCATGTCCCATATTCTTCTTCCATGAGTCAGTATAAATTGTTCACTTTCTATAGGCAGCATCACAATTGTCTTTGCTGCAAGGCGAAGATATTCCTTGGAATCACGCAAGTTATCCACATTCATACAGCAATTTGCAACAGCCACGCATATCGATACCATGACGTTATCTTCAGCGATCAGATTGGCAAGGCACGCTTTTACGGACTGAAGCTCTTCTGTTTCTGGCGGTATGTTCTTCTCATCCTGCATATCTGCCCATTTTCTGCCAAGTTCTCTTCGTACTGCCTGACCTATAACAGGATGAAGTGCAAATTTTTTATGCCGTTCAACCCAGCCAATATCAGCCAGTTCATTTATCATATTCTCATCATCAGCATCAATAAAGCAGGAAAAATCTCTAAAATCTACACCATTGTCCCCAAACAAAGCCAGACTCATCAAAATTCCTCTCTGTTTCGGCGTAAGGCCATCCATGCAAAACAGCGATGAGATCATATCTGTCATATGCCCATATACATTCCGGCTGTCTATGGTACAACCTGTTTTCATCCCATCCAGTGCCGTAAATCCTTGTTTTTGAACCAGAGCACACGCCTCGTCAATTGACAGATACCCTCTGTCTATCTGTCTTGCCAGGATCATCAGCATGAGTGTGTGTCCATTCACCCGGTCTATCAATTCGTCCAGTTTCTCATACAGATCAGCATCTGACTTTGGTTCATTATTCCGCATATTTGACAACATCAGTTCATACATATACTGTCTTTCAGAAAATGCCTCAATCTGTATATGGTCATAACACTCCGGAATAATCCCCCCTCGCGTCACTACTATCAGCCTGCATCCTGTCCTCACAAATTCTGATATCCCATCATCCAGGTATATATCACTGTTATCCAGAACCGGAACATTATCCACAACCACCAGGCTCTCTTTTGTGTTTTCCGATATGCACTCCCTGAATTTCCTAAGCTTTCTATGGAAATAATCAGCTTCGTTTTCATCAGCCTGTCTGCAAACTGTATTTATATAAAACATATCATCATTACATACAGTTGAATAAAACGAGTTTGAATAATTCAGGTACAGCATCGTATCTAACCGGTCTCTGACATCTATGACAAATCTCCGAACCAGTGTACTCTTTCCGATTCCTCCCATTCCTGTTACAAATATACAAGGCTTTGTCTTTTCGGAAAACCAATCCGTAAGAAGCTTTAGTTCATCCGTTCTCCCCACTACATTTTCGATACAAGCCACCGGACTCGATACAACATATGCTCTTGTCTCATCAGAATTCCCATACAAAGAATCAAGGATCATGAGCAGTTCATCCATGGACTGATACCTGTCCGACCAGTTTCTTGAAAGAGTTCTGTGCAGACATTCTGTAAGTTCCATGGCAAATGAATCCCTGTAGAAATGCTTTTTATTATTTGCCGGACACGAAGAATCTACTACTGATCTATATATGAGTTTCCCAGCGTCATATACTGCATTCTCGTCGCAGTCAAATACATCCGGGTCGCATCCGAACAAAAGGTAAAAAAGCACCGCTCCAACACCATACACATCACTCCACGTCCCAACATGTTCTATATCTCCACTTCTCAGCTCATATGAAGCCCACTTCGAAGTAAATCTTAATATATTATTCTCAGCACAACTTCCTCCTGTTACACTGCATTCTTCAATATCTTTTTTCCTAATAACCGAATCGAAATCATATAATTGAACCCAGTCCCGCGTTCCATCGAGTGCCAGCACATTTTCCGGTTTCACATCCAAGTATAAATATCCCCTGTCATGTAGCAGTTTCAGCGTTCTTGCAAGACTCCTTACTATGCCAATAGCATCCCGGACACTTTCAAATCGGCATTTGTCCAAAGTCGTGCCATCCTGATATGTGGTTACAATATATATTTTGTTCTCTTTTTCGTAGATCTCATACGTGTTTACTATGCGATTTGTGAGTCCATCAGTATCAAACAGGCTGTTGTTCAAGTCAAAAGTACATCGTAAATGTCGTCTTTCTTCCTCAGTTTTATACTGCATTTCCCTGATCCTAACCGGCCGTCTGGCACCTGAGTTGTTGACATAATATCCATCATATACTATAGACGAACTACCTCTGCCGAGTTCTCCTGTCAGCACATACTCGTATGGGCAGTCTTTAAAAGTAAGTATTCCATTTTCTTTCGTATTATAATCCGTATTGTAATCCATATTCCGCATCCTGCTTTTTCATGAATCTCTGTTATAACCAACTCTTACTGTTACGATTGTCTGTCGAAATATATCTCCTGCATAAAATCCTCTCTGAATGTTGTAAGAGGGTCATCATTTTCCAGCGCAAATAAAAATATCCAGTCATATGGATTGCCTGCGTAAAGTGTCTGATACCCGGAGCTCAGCAGAATATCATTTATCCGCAGCCGGCAATTCTCTGCATCTCTGCCACTCACAGCTCTGTTCCCACGCGCAACTGCTTTCCCCGCCAGGTACTCATAAAATGAGAGAAGGATAAGCAATTTTCTCATTCTCTCATCTGATATGCGCACACCATTAAGCACTTTTTCCAAACCATCCCGATCCGGATAACAATACACGGCAAACGCATGGATCAGCCCGCTGTCTGTGAGTATATTTCTGATATTTCTTCCACCGGCCGCTTTTCTGACATTCGGTCCATATAGGCCTATCATTTGCAGATAAATAGTCCACACCGACAGAGACGTATCAAAGCCATTGCTTTTACCAGTCTCAGGAAGCTCCACTTGAAATGCCCTGCGCTCTACTGCGGCTATTCCATTCTCGCCTGATATTTTCAGCCACATACGTTTCAGCATTTTTGCCGCAGTAACATGCTTATATGCAAATCTTTCCGCATTCCGTACTATGTATGCGGCGGTCTCTTCCATAGATGAAATATTCTTCACCTCGCCGGCTATATCCCCTGTATAAAATGCCTTATCATCATCTGGAATTCTCTGAACATCCACGTCCGGCAGATTTTCCAACATCATTTGCAACGTCTTATAATCCGTTTTCAGTTTGATCACCATATAGTACACGATCTCTTCCATATCATGAAGATCAAATCCCCTCGAAAGGCAGATCCGTCTAAGAAAATCCTCAGTCTCCTCGACTTCCAAGCCAAACACAAAGCTCAATTGCAGTGCGGTACTCTTATTGATATTAATATCTTCGGAAAACCACTTTGACATATTCCTCGGTGGCATCACACCGCGCGCTCTATATCTTTCCTTTATAAAATCTGTTTTACTTCCCACATCATCCAGGCTCCCGGCATAACCTTTCTCTATAAGGAATGTATCCAAAGCCTCTCCAAATTTTCTAAAGCGCTCCATCTGGCAACGCAGTTCTTCCAGATAATTATCATCATATGGGGTAATTTCCCTACAGCGGGCTATCATCCTGTCTGTATATTCTGCCATTTGTATCTTCCGACTTTCCATAAATAAATATATATTAAATAGTATGTTGTTATCCTACTCATTGTCAATATACCAAATATTAGGGTTGTCTATTATTGTCATTTAATGTAGAATTAATAAAAATATGTGGAGGAATTTTCAATGAAAAAGCTACTGATTGGTATCGGCATTATATTAGCTCTAATTATTGTATTTTACCTGATAGTACTTATAACTGGATGGATATAGAATTTTTATTTTGAGGACATACGTATGAAAAAAAATAAGCACTTTTTACTTAAAGCATTTATTCTTATTTTATTTTGTGTAATTACATTTTTTATAACCCGATACTTATATGTACCAAATGGGCAAAAAATCGAAAAAACCGATTCGACTATCGGTAAAACAATTGAGTTATCAGGTGAAACCATACGTTCTAATATTGCCAACATTGGTAAACTTGCAACAGCAGAATATACATATACTCATGTTGAACATTTTGATAGTTCTAGAACTATAGGCGATTTTAAGATTCCACTAACAAAAACTTCTTACATATTCAGCTATGACGGAACCATCATCGCTGGTGTTGATTTTACCCAAACAAATGTCAACAAAAATGACACAAGCAAAACTATTACTATTACTTTGCCCGAAGTTGAAATTATCAGCTCTGATGTAGATCAGGATAGCTTTCAATTATATGATGAAAAAAAGAACATTTTTAACCCTACTGATATAACTGACTATGCCGAGTCTTTTGCAGATTTAAAAACCTCCGAAGAGCAAAAAGCAATTGACAAAGGTTTACTCGATGATGCAAAAGCAAATGCTTGCACTATCATCAACTCTTACATGGCATCGCTTAATATACCAAACTACACAACAAATATAACATTTGCAGGCACAACCAATTAGCCAATATACACTTTGTATACTTTTATTAATGTTTTATAAAATATCAGTAATTACACTTGATATTGACCACTTTTTAGGATATCCTCAGATCACAATAAGTTACTAAATAAGTCAGCTCTAATTGACACTAACATTATTGAATGTTAGAATTCTTGTATGATATTATTATGGTAACCTTACCATGCGAAATGGGAACTTTAAGAGATGGGTGTTCTACCATATAAAACAAATGAACAATTTTAATATGAATGTTCTACCATACAAAATGGAACAATTTTATGGGAGCCCTACCATGCAAAAAGGTTTTTAAGAGCTGTGCATTTTAGCACAGCTCTTTTATATTCTCAGAAAGGCGATAATGAATATCCTTAATTTTTACTATATTGATTTAAATACATAAGAAATCTGTCTCGTGCAGATGACAACGTAATGTCAGTCTCCCCTCAGGTAGTTAAGGAGAATCGACCATTTCTTGGAATAATCATTCTTATAGGTGGTCAGAAATATTGCATCCCCCTTACCTCACCAAAAAAGAAATTTGAAAATATGAAAAGCCAGATTGATTTCATCAAAATATTTGACCACAACAGCAGGCATCCTGAGTATTCTTCTAAAATCATAGGAATTCTCAATCTAAACAATATGATTCCAGTTAACAACTCAGTTATATCTAAGGTCAATCTGAAATTAAACCCTCTCGATACCCCAGATAAAACAAAACGAAAGATTCTTATGCAGAAGCAATTATCCTGGTGTCGGGATCATTCCATGTGTAGACTTTAATAAACTTGAGCAAATTTTATCTAAATACTCAGATGACTAAAATCCCTACACCACCAGCCTCGCCTTCGCCCTGCCGGTTCTGTCCTTTTCCACCACTATCTGCTTGTCAATCTTCTCCTTGAGTTCAGTCACGTGCGATATTATTCCCACCAGCTTGCGTCCCTCGGTCACGCTGACCAGCGCTTTGTATGCCTGTGGCAGAGTCTTTTCTGTGTCCAGTGAGCCAAAGCCCTCATCCACAAACATCGTATCTATCTGTATGCCGCCAGCCGAAGCCTGCACCTCATCAGAGAGTCCAAGGGCAAGGGAGAGTGATGCCATAAATGACTCGCCCCCAGAAAGAGACTTAACGTCTCGTCTGCTGCCGTTGTAATGATCCACAACACAAAGGTCAAGGCCGATCTGGCTTCGCCTGTCACTGCTGTCCGTCACACGCCCCAGTTCATACTGACCGTCTGACATCTTCAGGAATCTCAGATTTGCACGCTGAATTATCCTGTCAAAATACGACATCTGTATATACGCCTCAAGGTTTATCTTGTTCTTGCCGGATACATTTCCTGAGGCAGTGTCATAGAGCGACTTCACGCTTACATATTTCTTTTCTTTTGCCAAAAGCTCATCGGACTTTCTGCTTATATTCGCCATCGCCGTTTCATTTGCACGGATGCGGCTGTTTCCATCCTGCATGAGAAGTCTGATCCTTCCCAGCTCATCTCTTGCTGCGTTTTTATCTTCCTCAAGCCTGGCAAGTTCGAGCTTTTCTGCTGACTCCAGCGTGTCTGTCAGAGCCTTTATCTGCCCCTCCAGCGTTTTAATATTCTGGATCACAGCATTATATCTCTTCTCAGCGGCGTCAAATGAATTCTGCAGTTTCTTTGCTCTGCCAAGAATCTCGTTCATCTTCGTTTCCGCCTCACTCCGATTCCTGAATCTGAGCCCCGCGGCCAGTTCTGTCGCCTGTTCTCTGTCTGAGACAACCTTTGCCGTGAGCGCCGATATATTTCTCTCAAGCTCCGCCAGCTTCACCTGCATCCCGGCAAATGCTTCTTCCTCCTGAGGAAGTTTTGCAGCAAGCTCATCCCTTCTGCTGACCCTTTTGCGTTCAGCCTCGATCTGTCTGTCAGTCTTCGCAATCTTCTCATTATAGTACCCAATATTCTTCTCAACCTTTTCCGGCAGACCGTCTATATCCTCCGGATCGTCAAATTTCCTTCCAGCCTGCTCAATAATGCTGTTTCTGATCTCCATGACGCTGGCAAGCTTTACCTTTGCATCCGTAGCACTGGCATTTGCCCTGTCGCGTGCTCTGTCCGCATCCTTCTTCGCACCATCTAACTGCGCATCTGTCGGAGCCTCCTTTGGCAGCGATGCAAGGAGTTTGTGCTCCGTCGCACCGCACACAGGGCACGCCTGTCCCTCCTTCAGATCCTTTGCAAGGATTCCCGCCTGGGCATTCCTGTAGAGCGTGCTCATATGCTCATACAAATCCTGTTTTCTGGCATACATATCATTATCAAACAGATACTGCTTCTGTGCTTTGTCCACCGCCTGTTTTCTTCTGCTGTATTCCATGAGCAGTCTGCTTATGTCATTCAGATAGTCAACAGCGTCAGCCATCTTCTCCCTCGATGCCGTGATTGCAACTATTTTCTCCCCCGCATCCGCAAGCTGTGTCTGCTCCTGCCTCAGCTTTTCTATGCTCTTCTGTTTGTCTGTCACAAGCATTCTGCCCTTCTCTGCCTGTTCATTTTGCCTTTGCAGGAGCTGTTCCTCGTCTACAATATTTTTTCGCTTCTCGTCCAGTTTCTCATAGTTTGGAAGCTCGTTATTTATAACTGCTGCCTGCCTTTGGAGCTCTTCCGTTTCTGGGCGCGCTTCCTTTGTCCTGTTTAACTCTGCCTCAGCAGTAGTTCTGTCATTCTGTACATTTGCAAGCTCCAAATGTGTCTTTTCAAGCTGCACTCTGGCTTTCTCTGTCTGCTGTGCCTTGCCTATCAGCGTGTCAAGTTCCCCGACCCGGGTCTCAAGTGTACTGATCTGCTTCTCATATGAATCCGTTCTTGCCTTCTCCGTTACAATAAGCTTTCCGATGAGTGTGATCACCTCATCAATTGGCATCTGGCCGTCCTTCGCCTTTTGAACACTGAGCCCAAAAGGGTCATCCTCTCCGCAGACTATCCCGGATATATACTGCTCTATACTCTTCTTCATATCGTCGCGTTCACTCTGAAGCCTTCTCGTCTCATCCTGAAGACGCTTCTGCAGAACAAAATACCTTGATGTGTGAAAAAGCTTGCTGAATATCTTCTGTCTGTCCCCGGACTCCGCCACCAACAGTTCCTTGAACTCACCCTGAGCAAGCATGGATATCTGCGAAAACTGCTCTCTGTCCACACCCAACAATTCCTGAAGATATGAATTTACCTTCGTTCTGTTGGAGATGACCGAGTCATCCGGCAGATACAGTTCTGCAGCTGCATCCTGCAGGGTAGTTCCTTCACCTTTTTTCTTACGTCTCTCATAGGAAGGATTTCTTTTAACTCTGTAAGTCTTCCCCATATGATCAAATGTCAGCTCAACGTAGGTATCTGTGTCCACATCGGCATACGTTGATCTCATCATCCTCGCATCACGGCTCGCCCCGCTCGGCTCATCATACAGCGCATAACAGATGGCATCGAATATCGTGGTCTTTCCCGCACCTGTATCCCCAGTCACAAGATACAAACCTTCAGCCCCAAGCTGGGCCATGTCAAGCATCTGGACTCCCGCATATGGTCCAAATGCCGACATCGTAAGATTAAGTGGTCTCATAAGCGCTCCTCTCTTTCACAATGTATCGCCCCTCTCGCCTCTGCGAGCGGGGCAGGTCGTCGGAGCGCATTTGAGTTATTCGCTTCGCTCATAAGCGCTCCTC
>NZ_QUKK01000011.1:20648-39288 GCF_003481085.1 Coprococcus sp. TF11-13
GCGGGGCAGGTCGTCGGAGCGCATTTGAGTTATTCGCTTCGCTCATAAGCGCTCCTCTCTTTCACAATGTATCGCCCCTCTCGCCTCTGCGAGCGGGGCAGGTCGTCGGAGCGCATTTGAGTTATTCGCTTCGCTCATAAGCGCTCCTCCTTCCATACAGAGTCTATAATATTCTGAACAAAACTCCTCTGTTCATCGCTCATTTCCTGGTTGTTCTGCTTCTCATACAACTCTCCAAACAGATCTATAGGCTTTTTCCCTTCAAGCACAGCACCATCGTCTATCGTCTGTGTCACACGGGTTCTGGTGTTGTCGTATCCAAGCTTCATCACATTTGGATAGACCGTTCTGAGTTTTCCCAAAGCATCCGGCACGTCATCCTCGTCCGTGAGAACCACATACAGATAATCATCCACAGCCGTCCCCTCATAGTTTCGCCTGTCCATCAGCTCGTCAAATGTTCCCTTTACCTCGCGCAGCTCATGCATCGGAACAAGCGGAACAGTCCTTATCTCTATTTTCTTGTTCTCAGGGATGTCAACAACTGTCACCGATTTGGTGTGGTTAGCCTCCGAAAGTGAATACTTAAGCGGTGTTCCACAGTATCTGACAGTCTCCCTGCCCACCTTCTGCGGCCCATGTATATGCCCCAGCGCCACATAGTCAAATGAGTCAAATACCGACACATCCACATTGTCCAGACCGCCCACATTCTCCTCCGACTCCGAGCGCACAGCCCCGGTCACGAACTGGTGGGCCACAAGGATATTTGTAACCTTCTCATCAACATCCATGTGCTCCACCGCCACACGGCAGGCATCCGTGTAATCCTTTATATCATCCGCCTCATCAGGGAACACCGCTCTGACCATTGCCGGCTTCACAAATGGCAGCATGTATATGTTCACCATCTGTCCTTTTCCATCCTCCAGCTTATATGGTCTGACCAACCCATCTCCCATCATGGCTATCTGTGCCGAATCATATACCGGCGATATATGGATTCCACTGAGATCTATCAGACTTGATGCAAATGCCAGCTTGGCCGCCGAATCATGGTTGCCGCTGATGATATATACTTGCTGCTTTCTCTTTGCAAGCGAAGTCAGGAATCTGTCCAGCAGTTTCACCGCCTCCTCGCTCGGCACAGACTTATCATATACATCCCCGGCTATGATGACTCCATCCGGCTGCTCATCATCGATGATGCACAGTATTTCTTTTAATATATACTCCTGATCCTCCAGCATGGAAAATTCATTTACACGCTTTCCTATGTGAAGATCAGATAAATGGATCAAACGCATATGTACTTCCCCTTTAAACAAAACATTCGTTGAAATAATTATAACATCACCGACAATATATCCCAATTATGTTTATCTTAATTTCGGCAATTTCGTTTTCTCCGCTACATGAAATACCATATTCGTCATATACTATGTAATATAGCACTAGTTTTCATCGGAGGACTCTCTATGGCAGCTACTAACAAACTCAATTTTTTTCGTTTTTTCTTCATATCGATCCTTGGAGTGCTGCTGCATTTCACCTACGAGTGGTCAAATGACAATCCCGCTGTCGGACTATTCTCAGCAGTGAACGAATCAACCTGGGAACACCTAAAACTTATATTCTTCCCAATGCTCCTGCTGACAATGATTGAATTTCTCTGGGCTCATATAAAAGATAAGCCCCTGCCGGAACATTATCTTCCAGCAAGGACTATCTGTATCCTGTCAGGTATGGCATTCATTGTGGTCGGTTTCTACACTCTAAATGGTGTACTGGGCAGGAATTATGAAATTCTGAACATCGCACTTTATTTCGCCGGGGTTATATATGCACTGCGAACCGAGAACAGATCAAAATCCAGACAAATGTGCATAAACGACTACGTTTCCATGACTATCCTGGCAATTCTCGCGGTTGCATTCTTTGCATTTACCAACTATCCGCCTGAACTGGGGATATTTGCGGATCCTACAACAGATTAACCACACACATCAAAAGCACCACCTGCATTACAAGTATAAGTGGCACTCCAACCGAGAAATAATTCTTCCTTATCTTATGCCTGAACACCACCATTCCAAGCAGAGCACCGATACTTCCACCGGCAAATGCCATACCGAGAAGGACCGCTATGGGGATCCTGTATCCTCCCTTGACCGCTCTGTATTTGTCAATTCCGAACATGACAAATGTTATAACACTTATTGCCAACACGAACCAAAGTGTCCATCTGTATTCCACAAACACATCCCAGAATGCAAAGCTCCATTTGCCCATAGGTCTGAGCTTCCAAGTCATGAACACTGCAAGCTCTATCACACACACGCACACAGTGAACACTCTCAGCATCATATTCGTCTTGGAGGCCGTCCGATCACACAGTGCAAATGCTATGATCATACCCGGAGCACCTCCGGCTATGGCTATGATCCCCAAAAGTACACTGAGCGCTTTATGGCTTGTTCTCCTGCGTCTCGCAGCCGTCACTCCATCAAGGACAGCTCCTAGTATATTTATACATATCAGATATATGATCAACTTATCCATTATATATACCCACCTTGTCTACTGACATTGTATACATAGTTCCACTCTCCTATATACTTCTACTGATCTGCGATGAGCACCTGCGGCTGAACCTTTCTGATGTTCCCCGCTCTGATAAATGCTACCACAGAGAATAACACGCTCATAAATACCAATGGTATAACCAGTGATATCACGCTTGTACTTAAATTAAAACTGTATATTCCAAATGATTCAAATCCTGCCTTGAAGAATGGCTTGCTGACGATAAGTGCAAGAACTATACCAAGCAGCGAACCCACAACTGCCGTCACGATAAAGCGGACCGCAAGCTGGCATCTGAGTCTGAAGGATGTAAATCCAAGTGCCTTGTATATTCCGATATCCTTCTGCTCACGCATGAGAACCTTGCCACAGACGATTATGACCGTGACTATCACGAATACAGCCCCCAACATATATGTGAGCAATGTGAGTCCCTGTATTGCAATGTTGACTGTACCCGCCACTCCTTCAAAATCATCCTTTGCTGAATGTATTGAATACGTGATGCCCTGATTATCGCCATATCTCTTATCTATCTCCTGGATTATCGCATCACATTCATCAGTATTGTCAAGATCATAACATATTCCTTTGCCGCTCCATTCCTCTTCATCTGAACTGCTTTTGGCAGCTCCACTGACACCAGACTCACTTACGGTCTCTTCGTGGGCAAACTTACTATATGCAGCCTTACTAATTGCAAAGTTCTTGCCCATATCATTTGCCGAATCGTATATGCCGGATATCACCATCTTCCTTGCCACGCCGCCGCGCTTGACTGTGACTGTGTCACCTACGTTCATGTGAAATCCATCAGCCACATACTGGGTTATCAGCACTTCATTGTCATATGTGCAGGTTCTTCCCCTTCTTATCGTGTTGATCATATCAGGGTCCTCCACTATATAACAATACATCTGCACATCATCGAACAGAAGGTACTCGCTGAACATTTGATATTTTCTATACGCTGTGTGTTCTGATATAACATTCTCTATATCCTTCTGCGTATCCTCATCGACAAACGAAGCAGTCAGGTCATACTTCGTGACTGAAAACATATCCACCAGCATATTCTGTGAATTAAACCAGCGCATCATATCGTTCATAAGTATCATGAACATGGCAAGTATAGCAGTCACTATGATGGCTGCGGCATACTGTTTCTTCCCAGATATAAACTGTCTGTATGCAAGACTCACACCAAGTTTCTTGCCTGAGACCGGAAGCTTCAGAACGCTTGAGAAATGCACACTGCCCCGTCCGCCTCTTATCGCCTTTATAGGTGTGGCCTCGGATATTCTCCTTGTCTTCAACATGATAAATGCTGCTACCAGAAGCAGTATCGCCAATATGACACACAGCACAAGTCCTACATTAATATCAGACGGAACTTCAAGTCCTGAAGAAGATCTTGTGGCACTATTTATAATTTTTAGTATCGGAATGGCCAGTGGTATTCCAGCAAACAGTCCAGCCGCCACAGTGCACATATACCCGGCAAGCAACGCCAGCTTCACCGATGCATTTGTCATTCCGACCGCTTTGAGTATTCCTATGTTAACAAAATCCATCTCTATGCTGCTGCCGATGTTGTGTCCTAGAACTATCATAGCCGCCACCAGAAGCAGCACAACAAATATAAGCAGCACCGCGGAGAATACCTTTGTCATAAGAAGCATGTAACTTCCCGCCTGCTCCTTTGATAAAGTTATCCAGCAATATGACGCGAAATCACTCACATTATTCAGTTCTCTCTCAAACTCCATCTCCGTAAGGTCCAGGCCCGGCTTTTTATCTATTATGATAAGCTTTGACAATTCAAAGGATCTCTTGTCATCTTCCAGTCCGCTTCTATTATCTTCCGCAGCCTTTGCCTTGAGATCCGCAAAATCCTCATCTGAGATCAATATCGTCTTTATTCCCATGACCGAAGATCCCATATATGGATCCTCGAAAAATGACGCAACTTTGAAGGTATAAGAACCGTTATCATTGCCCAGCTCGACTGTATCACCAATCTTGCAGTCATACATACCTATGAAACTGAACGGCACACTTACCTCACCTTTTTCAAGCCGGCGATCTGTCATTTTGTTATCCACATCATACTGATCATATGTGAGCACGCTGTCTGTATCATTCAAAACGAAGCTGCTGTTTCCGCCTTTTCCATTGCAGTCCTTAAGCAGCAGATATACAACATCTGCTGCTTTCACTTCCTGCACCGCATCACATTTGCCAATATTCTTTATTATCTTGTCTGCACTTGTTCCATAGGCATCCAGCCTGTTCTCCCCATAAAGTGCGGCAAGCATACCTCCATAACCAACCTCTTCCATAGCTTCCGAATCATGCCTTATGGAATTCGTGTAGTAAGAAAGCACTGAACAGAATGCCAGAGAAATGATAAGCATGAGCACGAACACACTTATATGCACGCCCTTGTTTCTTCTCATATTTCCTCGAAGCACCATCATGATATATCTCATCCTTTACCTCCTACCACTGCATGGAACCAAGCCATGCATCTATCTGGCTCTCACGTCTCTTGCGGTCTTCTTCAATATATTGTGACAGTTTCAGCTCACCTATGATTCTTCCATCCTCTATGTAGATGATCCTGTTCGCCCTGATGGCAGCTCTCACATCGTGGGTAACCATGAGTATGCTCTGTCCCTCCACGTTGAGCTCGGTTAGAAGATCCAGCACATCCTGGGTATTTCTACGATTTAATGCGCCTGTCGGTTCATCCGCGAAAAGGATACCCGGACTGTTGATGACCGCTCTGGCAATAGCTCCCCTCTGTGCCTCTCCGCCGGACACCTGTGCAGGAAGTCTGTCAGCAGCACTTTCTATATTCATATTCTTTATGAGTTCATCAGCCCTGTTCTCAGTCTCTTTTGTGCTCGTATTCTTATTCATATAACCCGGCACAAGTATGTTCTCTCTAATGCTGAGGTTACTAACAAGATGTATCTGCTGAAACACAAATCCAAACTCATACACCCTGAGTTCTGCCATGCGCTTCTCATTATATTCTGTTATATCCTCGCCATCATATATGACCTTTCCCGAAGTCGGTCTGTCCATCCCGGACAGACTGTAAAGCAGTGTGGATTTTCCCGAGCCTGACGCTCCCATGATGACTGTAAAATCTCCCTTATAGATATCCAGATCCATGTTGTTGAGCACATGATTCTGCACGCCCTCACTGGAAAAGCTTTTGCAAAGGTCTCTTGCCTGAAGTATTATATCTGCCATTTTTCTCTCCTTTTTATAGTTGTAGCACGGGGGCATTCAGACATCCTCTACAGATCTTCACCTCGCCACCGTGCTACAACCATATCACCCTATTTATTAACAAGTCCTTAACAAACCTTTCTTGCTGCAAAATATAACACTGCCTCCAGGCCATCAGCATGATTTACAAGTTCCACATCTCCGCCCATTCTGTCCATGAGATAATGGACAATAAATAGTCCAAGGCCCGCTCCAGGTTCATCACCGGAGTTTTCCCCTCGATAAAACTTCTCATATATGAACGGCATGTCCTTATCCGGGATTCCTGTTCCTTGATCCTTTATGGACAGCCTGTATACCATATCAGCGCCGCTCACATGGACATTCCTTGGAAGTTTTTCGGGCGATATACATTCCGTAACAATACTTATCTCTGTGTCTCTGGCATACTTAGAGGCATTTGACAGTATATTTTCTATCACCTGAACCACTCTTCCCGAATCTGAATGCTCAAGCACTGCCTCGGTTATATCTCCATTCACCACGATATCCATTCCGAGACCTATATCTGACAGGACCTGTTCCAGCAGAGGTTTTATCTCAACCTCATCACTGTTCACCACCAGTCTGTCCAGATCATGCAAGGAATGAATAAACATGTCATTCGTTATGGACGTCACCTCATCACATTTCTTCATGATGACCGACGCATACCTCTCCCTGCGCTCCTGGGTGGCATCCATATTCATGACCAATGCCTCCGCATATCCTCTTATGGATGCGATCGGAGTCTTTATATCATGTGACAGCGTGGCTATAACTGTCTTGTTGTTCTCTATCGCTTCCTGCTCTCTACGCCTTGCATGCACTATCTCCGTTCTCATATGGTCAAATGCCCACGTGAAGCTTCCGAACATATTTACCCGTCTGTACTTAAGTTCGGTGTCCATATCCCCTGCTGCCAGATGTGATGCATAATCCTCCAGCTCGTCAAATGGCCTGAGAACACACACGTATATGTACAGGAATAATACAATCACAACACACAAGACAACGATATACATGATCACTATATTCCTAAGTCCTGACTTGCCGGTATCTATCTTTTGTTCCCTGAGTTCATTCATTACAGCGTCAAGCTTTTCGTCAGCATCTGTGGATCCCGAATCATACAGTTGTTTCACTTCATTCAGTTCCACTATATACTGCCCATATTCATCATCTTTTATCCGCCGTGTCTCGTCCTGCTTCTCCCTGTAGAACAGCCAGGCAAAAACTATGGTTATAGCGCACATGAACACGATCAGCATTTTTATTATATTGCTTCTTACTGAATGTCGCTTCATATAAACTCCCTATAGCTGCCAAGTGGACATCCACCTTACAAGCTCATATTATTCTCACTGTCTTTGTCTATTCACTATCTCCCAGCACATATCCCGTTCCCCATACCGTACGGATAAGCTGCGGATGTGAAGGATCTGTCTCAAGCTTTTCCCTGAGCCACCTTACATGCACCGCAACCGTGGATGGCTCCACATCGCTGTACAGCCCCCACACGGCACTCATGATCTGTTCCTTGGTCAATACCCTGCCTCTGTTCTCCGCCATGTATACAAGCAGGTCAAATTCCTTCGGCTTCATATCCACATTACTTTTGTTTCTGTTCACAGTCCGTGCGTGCCTGTTGATCTCTATCTCGTTCCCGTCTGTGTTCAGGGTCAACATCTCAGACTTATTGTTATCAACACCATAAGTTCTCCTGAGTATCGAACGGATACGAGACATAAGCTCTTTCAGTGAATACGGCTTTGCGATATAGTCATCTCCACCCATATCAAGGCCATTCACCTTGTCATCCTCACTCGTCCTTGCACTTGCAAATATGATTGGCACCTGCGAAGTATGCCTGAGTTCTTTACAGAATGAGAAACCTGTACCATCGGGAAGATTGATATCCAGAAGTATGAGATCACATTTGTTATCTGTCAGCACTTCATATGCATCGTCTATGCTGGCTGCGTACAGAAAAGCATAGCCGTTGTCCTCCAGCATATCCTGTATCAGCATAGACAGATCAGCGTCATCATCCACTATAAGTATTGTTCTCTTGTCTGTATGCTTTTCTGTCATCCTATACCCTCCAATATCTTCACTGTAGACAATTCGTATTATATGACTCTAAACTGCCCACATATCGTCTGTAATATCATCCGCAAGCAGTGCATACAGCCAACTATTTTTCTTTATTCACCAGCATATCATATGTAACACCATATTTCTCCGCTATGTCACTGGCGTATGATCTGCCAGCGGGCGGCGCTATCTCGATCTTGTAAGATCTTTGTGAACCCTCATTGTGTACGATCAGCGAATATACCTTGCCCTCTGTACGGCCTTCATTCATCTCATCCACATCAAAGCCCAGCTTATGCATATGGGTGTTGTATATCGTCCGCGTTCCCTTTGTCAGAATCGCCCTCACGGAATCTCTGGCTATATAGTAGCCCTCCTCAAACGATGTGGTTGAAAACGTCTCATTCAGAAGTATCAGGCTACCGTCACCCGCACCGTCAAATATCTCCTTAAACCTCTTGCACTCCTCACCAAGTCTTCCAAGATCCAGGGTCTTGTCTTCGTCAGCAGGGAAATGTGTAAATACGCAGTCCACTGGAGCAAATTCAAATTCATCACCTGGGATATATATACCACCCTGAGCCAGTACAAAAAGCTGACCTATCGTCTGGGTTATGGTCGTCTTTCCACCCCTATTTGCTCCTGTCAGAATATACACTCTGTGCTCGCTGTCAAAGTCCAGATCATTGGTCACTATGTGCTCCGACTCCTCCGTATCAAATGCCGCAAGCTTGATATTATATACGCCACGAGCCTTCATATAATATCTGCTCTTGGAATTGGCTTCCTTAGATGTACCTGCGTCCGGCTGATATGCAGAGTTCACAACCCTTGCCTTGGAAAATACCGCACCTCTGCTTTGCAATTTTTCTATATACTCAGCCCATCTTATATAGTATGTAAGCTCCGGTATGAGATCCGTCATGTCAGTTATGGTAATCGACACATACTTATTTAACGTCTCCCTCATTCTCTTTACAATTCTTGTTATGAGCTTAGTGACTACCCTGTCTGTATACCTTGTAATGTCTTTAGATTTGTCAGAATCAGGGATTCCCACCATACCTGCCGCCAGATTATTTGCGCCCCCGGTTACGACTCTTCCCTGAAGTTCCTGCTGAAATTTGGATAATGCTTCATTTACCGCATCTAACGGCTGGAATTTATAGTCGTTCTTTGCCTCAATGTTATCATTTATTTTGTCTCTGGACATAAGATGTCCGTAGAAATTACTCAGCACGCCGCCCCTTGTAAACTGCTTGCTGTTGACTGATATCAAGCCGACACCATCTGCCTCATATCTGTTATTCAGATTGATTCCTATGGTTATACTCCTAACCTCACCGCTCACCTTCTTAAGTTCTGCTATATCCTTCTTAAGTTCACTAAAACCATTATCTTCATATATGTTCTGAACATACGCCTTAAGGCCTGTAAATCCCTCAGAATGCAGATTCCTATCTTTCAGGCTGGAATATAATGAATCCACACACTCTATATAATCTCCAATTTCATCAAGTCTGTGCATAAGATCCCATATACCTGAGTTCTCATCATAGTCACGCTTAAAGCTGCCATAGTCCTTGAGAAAGCTTATCTTCCCAAGGATCTCCATCATATCGTCCCGAAGCTGCTTATTCCCTATGACATCGTCAAACACGCCACATCTGTAATTTGTAACAGACGGCTCTGCATATATCCGTGACATAACGCCCATTATATAATTTTGCTCGGACTCATTTGCAGACAACTGCCTGCATATCATGTCCAATCCCAGATCATGCATGGTCACAGGGCTCAGTGTTTTAAACGAATACTTCCCTTCCGGAACCAAAAGGCTGTATTTTCCTGTTGCTTTTTCTCCCATATCTATACCTTTCAAATCATAATGTCAGAAACCTCTCTGACTAACTCACACTATCCGGCTTCTATCTGCCTTCCATCTGTCTCAATTCTACTTGCCAATTACCTTCATATACGCCGCGACCATCTCCACTACGCCGTCCACGCCGAGCTTCGCCTCATCAAGGCACAGGTCATAATGTCCTGAATATCCCCAGTTCTCTCCTGAGTAATAGTCATGATAGCTTCTTCGCTTGGCATCAGTCTCCTCCACAAGACTCTTTGCCTTTGATTCTGATATGCCATGCTTGTCCATTATCCTCTTTATTCTGCTGTCTTTATCTCCGCACAGGAATATTCTCACTGCATCGTTCCTGTTCTTGAATGCAAAGTCCGAGGCTCTTCCCACTACAACGCCATCCTGTCCGTCAAGCAATCTCTCAAGTACCTCCTCCGGGGTCTTTCTTCTCTTCACGACAAAGTCATCTGACACCGACTGCATCATAGAATCTATAGCCTTCTCTCCAAAGAAAAACGGATATTTGTCATACACACCCTTCTCCTTTGCCAGCCTTATTATCTCTTTCTTTGTGTAACAGGCTATACCATATTTTGAGGCAAGTCTTGCTGCCACCTCATCGCCGTCACATCCACACTCTCTGCCTATTGTAATTATCATTCTGTGCACCTCCGCTCATCATTCTTATATAATAGAAATGTCTCATCTCTATAACTCATCAAACAATACACCACCATTATATTACAATATAGCTGCAGCTGCATCCTATAACTTGCAATATCTACCTCTTTAGAATCCCCGTTCCATACATACGAAATGCTTATCAAAAAGATCACACTCTCCAACCGTTTCAAAACCAATCTTGGCGTATGTCGAAAGCGCCACCACATGTCCCTCTCTGACAAGTATATGAACGCCCTTCATGCCTCTGCTTTTCAGGACATCACAGGCATAGTTCATCATAGTCTTCGCAATTCCCTGGCCCTGCATATCCTTCCTGACGCACAGCCTTGAAAGTTCTCCCGATGGAGCCAGATCTGCTCTCCAGCACGTAAGTGCCTCAACAGCATCGTCGTGATCTATGGATATTGTGGCTACAATCTCTTCTTTGTCATTCTTCATAACAAACAGATCTTCATTCTTCAGGTCAAATGCTATGGTATTCTCGTCAGGATAATTCTCGCTCCACTCACACGGTCCGCCTATCATGGCATGATAGAGCGAGAGCAGTTCTTCTTTGTCTTTTTGTGTTGCATTTATTATCTTCATATGTCATCTATGTCCTTTCCACAATATAACTGTTGACTTTTCCTGTAGCTTGTTTTATTTTTATTTCATTAAGAAATGGGGTTTCTACTGGGTAGGGTTTATACCTGACAAGGCTTGCTCGTTTCTTTTTTTATTTCTAAAACATCGTACAGATACATTTTCCCAGAAGCGGCATGTCTGATCAATAATCTTGCACTAAACACATTGTACCGCTCAACCTCACCACTTTCATCGTAAACCGGTAACACAAATCTGGCATCATATCTATACCATCCATTTTTAGCATTACGGCTATGTTTTTCTTTTTTATTTTCTTCCACTGTTTTGGATGTTGCTATTTCAATGATCTCCGGAATTGTCTGAGCCGCATTTGCCTTTGCTTTTGTCTTTGCATTGTCAATGAGCTCCATATACCTGAGCATATACTTTCTCACATGATTATCCGATCTGCGATAACACTCAATGAGATATTTCTCATCAGCACTATAATCGACTCTGCTGTTCTCATCCCCATCTTCTCAAAGCAGATCTGCCAATGACATATCAAGCGCCCTGCTGATAACAACCAGCTTATCCGCCTGCGGATTGATCTTCTTCTTTTTCCAGTCATTTATAGTGCTGGTGGAAATCCCCGTTCGCCTCGAAAGCTCTGACTGGCTCATACTCAGATCATAAAGCTTGAAAATTATGAAGTACATCTGCCTAGCTACTCGATAGCTGTGGCTGTCGCTGATACCAGACTTACTATAATCGGAAAATGGATGAATTCGAGAAGGTATACGAGCTCAACAAAGCCATACATCTCCCAGTATGCCTGAATGACATAGAGATCACAGAAGGAGAGTGGGAAGAAACTAAGAGATAGCTTCCAGAAAAAGCATTGCTTCAATCGCCGGTGTCTTTGATGCATATTCGGCATTTTCTATGCCATTGGTAAGCAACAGCCGTTCCCAAAGCTTAGGATAATTTGAGAAATCAAATGTATTGTCATCCAGTATCACGTATTCATCTATCTCAGGATGCTCCGCCAGATAGCTCTGGATACCCTCACCTCTGCCAACCCAGACATCGGTTGTCTTTCCAGACAGGCTTAGTCCAAATTTGCCCAGCATAGATACAAGATATGAGAAGTCATCCCCGTCTTCTCTCATAAGCTTCCAATCAGAAGTCAGAACGATTGCTGCATCGCCAAACTGTTTTAACGCCTTTTTCAGCAGCCTCACTCTGGACTCATCGATCCCTGTTCTCCCACTGGGCGCCCCCACAACTGTCGTCCGGGTATTCAATACACCATCTATGTCCAGAAATAATGCAAAACTCATCACTTACCCCCTAGAACATTTTCTCTGTCCACTCTTTCTCTTTAAATCCAGTCAGCACGAAACCTTCAGCAACGACAAGCGGCCTCTTCACCAACATGCCATTTGTCGCAAGAAGCTGCAACTGCTCATCCTCGCTCATGTCCGGAAGCTTGTCCTTCAGTTTCATCTCCTTATACAACATTCCGCTCGTATTAAAAAATCTTTTGAGTGGCAGTCCGCTCTTCTCATACCATTTCTTCAGTTCCTCATATGTTGGATTGTCGTCCACAATGTGGCGCTCCGTGTATTCGATCTTATTCTCGTCCAGCCATTTCTTTGCCTTCTGGCAGGTTGAACACTTTGGGTAACATATAAATTCCATGATTGTCCTCCTTTTCTATTTAGCTTATTGATGCAAGCCTCTATTTCATCATATCAAGTTGAACATCTTCTTCATTTACTCCGAAGACCTCAAAACTATCTGCTTGTGGCATATCGATATCCAAAAGTGTTAAATTCTGAATCATCTACAATGAGTATTTTTTGTTTCTTGTCCTTCTTATTTCTCTTTAGTGATTATTGATCAATAACTTGGGCTTCCTCCCTCCCAAGTTTTATATTTCTTATGGTTTTCTTCAGCAACTTCATATCAACTGGTTTTGAAATATGAGCATTCATTCCAGCAGCGAGAGAGTGCTGCATATCCTCTGAAAATGCATTGGCAGTCATGGCAATAATCGGGATCGTCTTTGCCTGTTCATGTGATTTTCTTTACACAATAACTCCATATAATTACCGGAATCAGACAAAGCCGAAAAAAGAAAGAAGATTAGGAACCGTAATAATTCTATTCAAATTTTCTTCCTGATTCACTTCACTCTGCATGTACGGTCACCTCACTTTCCTTTTTTTAGACATAAACCAATAAAATATAACACAAAATGCTAAAGCAAACACAACACCAAAAACATTTTGAATCACTCTAAGACTAACCGCTCCTTGTAGTCCATAAGTCTCTGCAGCAATGGCTAAAGCACCAAATGTGTTAAATACTGCCTGCCAGCCATATTGTGCTGAAAATCCTACACCGATTCCACCAAGAATTCCTATATATGCATATATTGACGAAGGAAGCAGAAAATATAATACTGTAAAACATATAACACCTGCAATATTTCCGACAATCCTTTTACGGACTCTGTAGTGCATATCTTCCATAAACGGCAAAATCACGGACATGGCCGCAATACCAGCCCACATTGCACGTGGCATATTACAAAGTTCTGCAATGCAAAGGACAATCGGTACGCATAAAATCTGACATATCTGCCATTTTGTTCTGGAAGAAGTGATATCAAATTCTTGTATCAGATCTTTCAGATTTCTTTTATAAGTTCTGTTTTTATGATTTCGATAAAATACGAAGCAGGTAAGTGCTGCACCTAAAGCCATTCCGACTAATCGCATCTGATAGCTTTTTCCCGTAACATCATAACCATATAGCAGCAGATACCCAAGAACCAATGTAGATTGATTAAACATGAATGGATTATGGCATCCGAACAGAATCAACACAGCCAGTGCCGCAATATTTAACAGCATTCCCAATACCGGTGAAAACTGATTTGCCAAATGCGGACATACAGTCATAATTACAAAGAACAAAGCCAAAAGCATCGTAGATTGTCCGGTGCGGATCCCCAGATCCGCATTTCTAAACACCATGAGACATAATAAGACTACTACACCTACAATGCTGTTCTCATTTCCAAATAGGATGCTGAAAATACTAACAAAGAAAAAACAAAATGCCATTGTAACAGCTATCTTCACCAGATATACCCACATATGATATAATTTTTCTTTTAGTGTTTCACTCTTTTTCAACAGGTTTTTAGAACCTGCCTGATTTAACTGCAACTCCTGATAAAATGTCATATGAATTCTCCCATCTTCTAATTTATCTTAAAACTATATAATCTCTTCTTTCTGCTTTGGCAGCTCTATAACAAATCTGCATCCACCATATTCACGGTTTTCTGCTTTGATTGTTCCTCCGGCACTATCTACAATCCGTTTTACAAGTGCAAGACCTAGGCCATTTCCTTCTGCTTTATGAGATCCATCTACCTGATAGAACTTGTCAAATATTCTGGATTTTACATCATCCTCTATTCCTGGTCCTTCATCTTCCAGAATGAACTTAACAGAATCCTGTTCTTGTTTCAGAAACATCATAATTGTCCCCTTTGAAGGGCTGAACTTAATCGCATTATCCAAAAGATTTAACCAGATATGCATAAAAAGTCCTTCATTCCCAGTATATTTAACTTCCTCCAATTCTACCTGAAAACCAATTTCTTTTTCTGTCCATTTTGTTTCCAATGAAAGAAATGCCTGGCGGATCTGTTCATCCAGACGATATTCTGTTTTTTTCATTGGTATATTCTGATTCTCTAACTTGGATAACAGCAAAATATTACCAACCAATCCGGAAAGTCTTTGGGTGTTAAATAAGATTTTTTCTACATATTCCTCTTGATCCGGAGACAGTTCTTCTCCCTGAAGCAGCATTGTATATCCTTCAATGGCATTAATCGGGGTCTTAAACTCATGAGAAACATTAGATACAAAATCCATCTGCAACACCTCTGTTGCACGAAGTTCTTTTGTCATAACGTTAAAACTTTGATAAGATTCTCCAACTTCTGCTATACGGCTGTTCGTTTCCAAATGCTGTTCAAAATCTCCCTGAGAAACTTCCTTCATTGCTTTACTAAGTCTGGTAATTGGTTCCAGTAACTTTGCATTAATAAAGGAAGTGATCAGCCCTGCAATCAATGTATTGAAAATCAAAAGCCAGCCAAGCACAGGTATGCTGCCCGGCAGATTAAAAAAATGATTCAAAAAAGCAAATAATAAAGCAGATATGACTGTTGAAAATACAAGTGCCAGCCAGATTGCACCAGTCAGACAGGATCGGATCCGCAATCCTTTTTCTTTCTTTTGTTCCATTATTTTTTCACCACCTTGTATCCAATTCCACGCATTGTTACGATTTCAAAATCAGGGTTA
Organism: Coprococcus sp. TF11-13; assembly: GCF_003481085.1. Classification (NCBI taxonomy): domain Bacteria; kingdom Bacillati; phylum Bacillota; class Clostridia; order Lachnospirales; family Lachnospiraceae; genus Coprococcus; species Coprococcus sp. TF11-13. The sequence continues at coordinate 36,120 of NZ_QUKK01000011.1, forward strand.
TCTTTAAAACGCTCTCTGATTCTTCCTATATGTACCTCTATCGTATGTGGGTCTGCCTCCGTCTCGTATCCCCATACTTCATCCATCAACTGTTGTTTTGTAAATGTTCTGCCTGGCGAAGCTGCAAGCTTATATAAAAGCAGGAATTCTTTTTTAGGCAAAACAAGACTTTCCTTATCAGTTGTAACCGTCATTGCATCATAATCAAACTCTGTTGAACCGATCACAATTTTGTGTTCATTCAGTATCTGTGCACGGCGAAGCAGTGCTCCGACTCTTAAAACCATTTCATTCACATTTACCGGTTTTACCATATAATCGTCACTTCCCGAAAGAAATCCCTGGCGCATATCATCAAAGGAACCTTTCGCAGTGATCATAAGTACCGGTATCTGATATCCTGCTGAACGGAGTTCCGACACCAGTTCATAACCATCCATAACCGGCATCATAATATCGGAAATGATCAGATCAATATACTCTTTATCCAATATTTCTAATGCCAGTGCTCCATCCGATGCACTTTTGACCTGATATCCATTCTTCTCAAGCACTTTTTGGAATAGCTGGCTTAATTCTTTATCATCTTCTACAATTAATATTTGAAACATGATCTTCTTCCTCCTTTATCAGAACAGGATTCTATTTCTGTTTTTCGCATAATCGGCAGACCCAAATGGATTCCTATTATTCGCAACTGAATTTGTCATGATAGAAAAATCTGAAACGTTCTCTGCAATCTCCTCCCATGTATTATACATCATATCATTACAGATAATATATGGCGTGTGGATCTTCACACGATTTTGTGCATTTTTCATCAATTCTCCCAACTGATACCACACTACTGGTTCTTTGGAACCTGTGTGAATAGGATTTGACACTAATGTAATCTTTTCTGTCTCAAAAGTTTCGTCCGTATAATCGGTCTCGCAGATTCTTTCCTTATACAATACAAAGTCAATCTCAATTTAACCTCAACAAAATTTATTTTTCATGCAGTAATCAGATCTAAGCTGACAGTCACAATCGCCTTTCCTGTCTGGAACGACTCCTGCGTCAATTCATCGACCATTGTTCTGTCCTCCCGATATTATTTTCTCTATGCTGCCTGTCCTGTGTGGGTGGTCTTACCCACGGAATACCATTTTTGCTATACATCAGGTATCCTCCTTCTTTTTTATTTGAACTTCTGGACAATTTGTCCAAAAGCTGCTTTCTTGTTCTTTGTCCATGAAAGTACAAAAAAAGAGCATTCATGCTTTTACACATAAATGCTCTGACGCTGTTTTATTATAAAATTGTCTTAGCTGTTGTTCCCTACAAACTGAAATTTGTTAGTGCGATTGAATATCCATTTAATACTCAATCCCTCTTCTTCTTTACACAAATAATGACCGCCATAACAATCATCGGAATCATACTGATAATACCGATATATGCCGGTCCCAGTATTGCCATATTGGAATAATCAGGTTTTACCAGATATGCAAAAATAGTAAATGCATTGGTAGCACCATGCATAAGAGATGGCAACCAGATGGTCTCTGTCTTTTCATATACATAATCAAATAATATCCCCATCATAATAGTAGCGACACAGAACACAATCGGACCAAGTACCGGTGCGCCAATATATTCTTTACCATACTCATATCCAGCAAAAATCATAATCGGCCAATGCCAAGCCCCCCAAATAGTACCACCTACAATTCGGCCCTTAGTAACACCCAGCTTCTTCTTCAAATATGGATACAGCGCACCTCTCCAACCGACCTCTTCGCCTAATGCAACAAACATATTCATAAATGGTGCAACAGTTACCGCCTGAATGCTAGTAATTAACAAATACATTGGCATAGTGATACCTTGTGCTTCAAACTGTTCCAACGCTCCCGCTTCCTCTAAAAGACCTCTTAACGTCATAAATTCAGAGTCAAATGTATCCGGGAAAATCACAAAAAACAAGACCCCTCCAAGGATACTTAATAACGCCGGCATCCAAAGGGCAAAGAATACATAACGAAGTTTCCCTTTTAAATGTGGTACCCATCCCATACCTTTTAGTGGGATTCTGGCTATCAGTACTCCAAGAAATGGCATAAACATGGTAATCATCAAGATAACAGCAAACACCATCTGATTTCCATTATTGCTAAAAATACTTGCTATCATTTCTAAAATCCAGGCCAACCCAAATGCGACTGCCATGTATATCACAAATTGTTTCTTACTCAAATTAATTGTTTCCATTATGCATCCACCTCTTTTCTATATACTTCCAAACTCCAAATTTTCCTCCTACAACTAGGACAAGTTAACTTTCTCATCTTTGGATTATGATTTGCCAACAGAGTTTCCATTTTCCTTGGTTGAAATCTGGTATGGCATTCCGGACAAATATACTCTATCCGTTTGTACCAATAGTTTGCTAAAAAGACAGCACAAATAGTATACACTGCCGTAGTTACAAAAAATGGTATCCAAATTCCTTGTAATATACCAATAACAAAAGTTACAATTCCTGTGATTTCTACAGGAATTCCTACGATCAGCATTTTTTTGTACATTTTCTTTCGCTTTTCTTTTTCCTCCATAATTGACGATATGTCATGAATTGTTTTTTGTGAGCCATCCTTGAAAGAAGTCAAAAAATTTCTTATATTTTTTATTTTTTCTAATTGCTCTGTTTTTTTCTTAATATCTGCCTGAAGGTTTTTATTCAGTTCATCAAGCAAAAGTTCAATTACTTTTTTAGACTCATCAGATTCCAATATTTCAGCAATATCTTTTATAGAGATATCCAAATCTCTTAAAAAGCAAATCGTTTCCAATGTGGCAACATCCTCTTCGGAGAACAGTCTTCGTCCCCCTTCCGTCAAATCTGTTGGCACCAAAATACCTCTTTCATCATAGTATTGAATCGTTCTTACTGAAACGTTGCACTTCTTTGCAAGCTCTCCTGTTGTGTATAATGACATATCCTGCCTCCTTTCAAGGTCCATATTAGTACATAACGTAGCGTGACAAGCAATATATCACGCTACGTTATTTTTTGATTTTTTCAAATAATCAAATTTTTATATCAAACCAGACAGCGAGAGAAATTCAAATTTAATAATTAGTTTTTTTCGCAATCAAAACTCCAACAGGAGCTAAACCGCCATCC
>NZ_QUKK01000012.1:0-22186 GCF_003481085.1 Coprococcus sp. TF11-13
TCTTCGGAGTAAGACCCCTTGAAGACTACAAGGTTGATAGGCTTTGTGTGTAAGTGCGGTAACGCACTCAGCTGAGAAGTACTAATAGGTCGAGGACTTATCCTTAGAGGTTTCTAAGAGATAAGCTTTAGAAGATACCTCTTTCTGTGTGAAATTCTGAAGGTACATACCTTTGAATATGGCCTGGTGGCTCAGCTGGTTAGAGCGCCGCCCTGTCACGGCGGAGGTCGTGGGTTCGAACCCCATCCGGGTCGCTGTATTCACAATAGAATACTTTTTATGAATGGGATCTTAGCTCAGCTGGGAGAGCATCTGCCTTACAAGCAGAGGGTCATAGGTTCGAGCCCTATAGGTCCCACTTAAATGAGGACGTTTAGCTCAGTTGGTTAGAGCAATCGGCTCATAACCGATCGGTCCTGGGTTCGAGTCCCCGAACGTCCACTCTTACTAATAATAAGAAACAATGAATATGGCCTGGTGGCTCAGCTGGTTAGAGCGCCGCCCTGTCACGGCGGAGGTCGTGGGTTCGAACCCCATCCGGGTCGCTGTATTCATAACAGAATACTTTTTAACAAATGGGATCTTAGCTCAGCTGGGAGAGCATCTGCCTTACAAGCAGAGGGTCATAGGTTCGAGCCCTATAGGTCCCATTTTCTAAACCTTTTAATAAGGTGCAGAATGCCGGCGTGGCGGAACTGGCAGACGCACAGGACTTAAAATCCTGCGGGACTAACCTCCCGTACCGGTTCGATTCCGGTCGCCGGCATTAAATTAAAAGCCTGAAACCTAAGGAAAATCAAGGGGTTCAGGCTTTTTTCTTTACCTTAAAATATTAAGCAAAAATGGCATAAACATAAGATATTAAGGTAAAGTCCTTTAAAAAAATAAAAATATAACAACAGAGGTTATGAGTATTGACCATTTGACGGGATAGTGCTAAGATACGAGCCATCAGGAACCAAAAGTTTTATCTGTTTTCCTTAACACCAAAACAGATAGCTGTATGGTTCTTTTTTTGTTTATACCGCGGAAAATGAAAATGTAATACAGAAGATTTAGAACAGGACAAAGGAGTCTTTTCGAAAGCAGTTTGTGTGGAATGTTTTAACACACACTGCCGGGGAAGGACTCCTTTTTTAGTGGATATTCAAAGTCAGGAGGAATGAGCTATGAAGAGTTATGATCTGATAATCAAAAATGCGCAGATACACACAATGGATGAGGACAGAAAAGTGTATGCGAAGGGAATCATAGGAATAGAGGGAGAGAAGATAACTCTGATAAAGGAAATGAATGAGCTGACACCGGAGGAGCTTCAGGAATGTGAGGGCGCCGGACGTGTGATAGATGCCGAGGGCAAGGTGGTATTTCCGGGATTTATAGATACACATATACATATATTCCAGTCATTCCTGAAAGGACTTGGAGCTGATCACAGACTGATAGAGTGGTTGAATCTTTCAGCACTCCCATATGGACAGTACATGACACCACATCAGCATGAGCTGGCAGCACAGCTTGCCTGTATGGAGGCGATAAAGAGTGGATGTACGACGATGAGTGAGTTCTTCTACACCAATCAGGATTCTGAACTGGCTCATTCCTGTATAGAGGGAATGGTATCAACGGGTATCCGTAGTGTATTTATCAGAACATTTCAGGATACCGGAGAGGAATACGGAATGCCGAAGTGCTTCCTTGAGCCTGCTGGCAAGGCCATGAAGGAAGTCGATGCACTGAAGAAAGCTTATAAAGAAAATGATATGCTTTCGATCTGGACAGGTCCGGATGTCACTTGGTCAACCACAAAGGAAGGCTATCAGGAGATGCTTGAGTATTGTCTTAGCGAGAATGTTAGGTATTCAATGCACATCAAGGAGACCGAGGTCGACAATGAGATGTGCGGAAGATATTACGGCAAGGATATAGTGGATATGCTTGAGGAGATAGGATTCCTGACAGACAAATTCCTGGCAGTCCACTGTGTAAACCTCACACCTCATGACATAGAGAGATTTGCAAAATATGGAGTGTCGATAAGCCACAATCCAGCACCTAATCTTTATCTTGGTTCAGGAATACCACCTATTCCAGAGAGCCTTGCAGCCGGGGTAAATGTATCTATAGGAACGGATGGTGCGGCATCCAACAATAGTACGGACATGCTGGAGAGCATGAAGCTGGCGGCTCTCATACAGAAGGGAATACACAGAGATGCGGCAGTCATCAGCGCAGACGATATCATACACATGGTGACGGCTGGGGGAGCAAAGGCAATAGGAATGGCTGACAAGCTGGGAACATTGGAGTCCGGCAAGAATGCGGACTTAATAATATTTGACCCTAATCATTTGAAGTCGGCACCTATGCATGATGCAAAGGCGACGGTCGTATATGCGTCATCCGAGGAAAATATCGATACAACGATAGTAAATGGAAAGGTTGTATATCAGGGAGGAAAGTTCACTTGTGGCATAGATGAGCGAAGCCTGATAGATGAAATAAACAGCGAGCTTGTGGTTCTGAAAAAGCAGATTGCAGATAAATAAGATGGATGAGGATAAACAAAGAGGACCATCAGACCATAATAAATATATTTGAAAAATCTGTATTGAAACAAATATAAGATAGGGAGGCGCATTCATATGGAAGATAAGAAGATAATAGAAAATGACAGCCAGCTCATAGTTGGCGTAAATGAGAAGATAAGCTGTGGCAAGGCGGCATTTCTCGGAATGCAGCATGTATTGTCAATGGATCTGTATATCATGCCGTTGATACTTGGAGCGGCGATAGGACTGGCAGGAGGAGAGTTATCATTTTTCCTTCAGATGAGTTTCTTTGCATGTGGAATTGCAACTATACTCCAGGCGGGATTCTTCATGAAGTACCCTATCATACAGGGTCCATCATATGTACCGCTTGGAGCTCTGTGTACGATAGGCGCGACCATGGGAGTCAGTGCAATGATAGGAAGTCTGATCCCCGGAGCGATCATGATCATATTGCTGGGTATATTCAAGGGATTCTCAAAATTTGTGAGAAAGGCAATACCTCCATTTATCGGTGGTATCATCATACTTATAGTTGGAATATCACTGACACCTACAGCGGCCAAAGGGATCGCAAGCTCAGATGGAAACTTAAGTGCAAATGTAGCATCAGGTCTTACTGCTGCAGGAGTGCTCATCGTATGTATGATACTTCAGTACAAGCTTAAGCATAACAGGATACTTCACATGGTATCAGTAATACTTGCACTGGTTGCCGGAACCGTGGTTGCTGCAGCAATGGGAGCTGCGGACTTCAGCTCTGTACACGATGCAGCATGGTTCGAGCTTCCGGAGTTTTTCCACTTTGGACTTCCAAAGTTTGAGATCAAGTCCTGTATACTCATGATGTTCATTTACCTTATCGTACTTCTCGATACAACAGGAACATGGGTGACGATCAGTGCCATCACAGGCGAGGATCTCAGCGATAAGAGAATAGATCGCGCTACTATTGGTGAGGGCGTTGGATGTCTTGTCGGTTCACTGTTCGGAGGAACACCGATGACAGGATATTCGTCAAATGCCGGAGTACTTGCGATAACAAAGGTTGGAAGCCGTATGGCGATCATTGCGGGTGGTATGATACTCATGGTGCTCGGCGTATGTCCAAAGCTTATGACCGTCATATCATGTATACCGACACCTGTCGTAAATGGTGTATTTGCGGTTGTATGTATCCTGCTCATATCAAATGGAATCAAGATCATACAGAGTGAGCCTCTTGATGAGAGATCATCACTTATCGTTGGAATCTCAGTCGTGGCTGCTGTGGCAACTATAGTCATTCCTACAGATGTGATGAACGCAATGCCTCAGTTCCTGAACTACTTCATGTCATCAGGTACTGCAGTTGGTGCAACCATAGCGGTGGTGCTCCAGCTCTGCCTTCCCAGAAAGAAAAAGGTTGTGAAGGTCGCGCTTGAGGGATAGCCCACTGCGTGACTTCTAAACTAGCGGTTCATTGATTTGACGATCATGGTTTGATATATTGGGTTCATAAGTTATTGAGGCCCTGAATACAGGATCATAAGAGGCTATGGTGGTGGTTCCTTCTTAATTGGGATGATAAATGTAAAAGCTTACCGCCACCGGTTTCCTCATTAATAGAGAGAAATGTTATGAACGAGATATTGCTCAGGCGTAAGAACAAAGTGATACTTGGCATTGGTACTGCAAAGGTGGCAAATGACCGCTGCATAACGACCATTATGAAGAACATCGAAGAACTTGGATATACATTTTCCAGGGAGGTGTTTGACGTTCTCAGAACATACAGCGTCAATGAACTGACAGAATTTTATCTTGAACTCAAAGCTGCGCTTATGAAGCTGAAAGGTGCAAATGTTGTGTATATGCCTATGTATGCCGATTTCCCTAAGGGCGTTATGGATGCACATTTTTCTGAGTTGTATATAAATGCGATGGTGCATTACTGGTCGGATGGTATCCTGTATCCAAAGAATCACAGAAAGCGTGTAAATGACAGACTGCCACTTTTTGATGAGACGAAGGTCAAAGTTCTGCAGCTTGGAAGTGAGGCTGATGTGAGACAGATATTTGACAATATCTGTACGTCGAGAACATCCATATCAAGAACTGACAGGGAGGATGTAGCATATTTATTCGAGACTGAGAATATGAAGCTGCCTGATAACATACCACACAAGGAGAATGCTGCGTACATCTCTGCGCTCTATCTGCAGAAGAATCCTCTGGCAAGAGTCAGCGGGCTCAGAAAGTATATAAAGACAGCAACTGATGTGCTGAGACTCGTCACAGCAATGAGCGATGGCGATGTGAGTCTTGCGGAGAATACTAGATACAGAAGCTTTTCACGCAGACAGAGAAGGATGATCATGGAGCTTCTGTCTGGCTGTCCGAATATAGAGGAGGACATGCTGAGATATAAGGAGAGATGGATCAGGATTGGAGAGAGGATCCATCCTTCTGAGTTTGACTGCAGCAGATATACTCTGGCATATGACAGGGCGATAAATGCATTTGACAAGCTGAGAAATAACAGGAAGATAGAGACATTTGCGGGAAAGGTTGAGTTTGACCTTGCTTACGGTGAGTATGAAAGTGCGCTTGCAGAACTGGTGAAGAGACCGGGTGAACTGGCAAGGCGACTGGACCAACTGCTCAGAGTGGCACATAAAGAGTCTGTTATAAGGAGCTTTGCGTCTGTGGCGGAGAAGGTGTCGACACCGGTGCTGCTTCAGGTGAGAGAGCATTTCCTGCACAGAGCTGAGCAGGCGGATGTAAGAGTGTTCTTCCCAAAGGGGAGTCTTGCAAAGTGCCACAGCGAGCGAAACAATCTGCCAGATATAGATGAGAAATACTGTCAGGAAGTTATTCGGATCTGCGAAAATGCGCTTGTGAAGATATATGGACAGAGGGAGCCTATGGGTAAGGTGTACCTGTCTGAGGACTACAGGAATTATGTGGTACCATTCAGCCAGAGAAGCGCCAGCAAGGCGATGAAGACCATAGTCAGGGGTTCAAGACTTCCTATGGATTCGCAGACAAATGCTGTGAGGGCATTTATATGGTGGACGAATATGGACAAATGTGATTTGGAGTCGTATGACGATGGAAGAGTCGACATAGACCTGTCGGCGGCTATATTTGACGAGAACTGGAACTACATGGAGCATGTGTCATATACCAATCTGAAATCTGCAAAATATAAGGCATGCCATTCGGGCGACATTGTAAATGGCGGCCCGGTGGACGGCGATGGTGTCAGTGAGTTCCTTGATGTGGACGTGGATTCCGTTGTGAGATGTGGGGCAAGGTATGTGGTGTACCAGGTGTACAGCTTTACCTGTCAGACCTATGCGGATATGCCTCACGCAATGTTTGGATGGATGGAGAGAGCTGATGTGGATTCGGGCGAGATATATGAGCCAAAGATGGTGGAGCAGAAGCTGGATCTGACGGCGGGCAGCATGGTGTGCATCCCTGTAATATTTGACTGTGTTAAGCGGGAGTTTATCTGGTGTGACATGAATATGTCGCTCAGTGGAGTACACATGAATACCGGTGGCAATAATCTGGAGAGCAATCTATCTGGAGTTGCGGCGGTATGCTATTCCATGGTGAATGTGAAGAAACCAGATCTCTATGATCTTATCGCGCTCAATGTCATGGGCAGAGGAGTGCTGGTGGACAACAGAGAGGACGCTGACATTGTGTTTGACACTGCGTTGTATCTGAATAATGATACAGTGGAGAATGAGCGTGATAAAATGGTGATAACCCCATACGACACGGAGCTGTTCATGGGTGAGTATCTGTAGATACAATTTTTAGAGAATAGAGTGAGCAGTGGCAGCAGTTCCCTTGTTTTGGTCAGGTCACCCCTGTATGTCATGGAGAGGTATCGTCCTGCTGGAAGTACATAGTTGCAGTCCGAGTTCTCAAGGTATGGGGCGAAGAAGAATACGTTCTTGGTACGGTAATACCTGGACTTGGGATTGCTTCCTGGGATGTCAAGTGTATAGCAGTCGCAGGCTCCTATGGTGTCGATCCTGGTGTTGTGGCTCTGCATGTATTTGACCACATACATTCCGTGCAACCCATGTCAGGATGCGTGCCCGAAGGGATGTATAAGCATAGACGCAAATATTACATCACTTCCAACGGTGACGGAGAATCCATGTATAGGATGTGGTATGTGTGTTGCAAGCTGTTCAGTACAGGCGATATTCCTGGTGGACGAGGATACCGGGGATGGCTATGGAACGGTTACACTTCCGTATGAATTCTTGCCTATTCCTGAGAAAGGAACAAAGGGAGTGGCACTTGGCCGTGATGGACATGAGGTGTGCGAGGCGGAGGTCGTAAATGTCAGGAGTGCTTCATCCTGGAAGATGCGTTGATGTGATGGAAGAGACAATGGGACTCATGGAGGATGGGGATTTCCTCATGGGCGGCCCGTATAATGATGCCCATGGACTTATGTTATATTTCCCTAAGAAGTCGCCTATAGAGAATTTTCCTGTCAATAATGCAAGAGACAGAAGATTCATTGCTATGCCTGCAGATCAAGTCTCAGAGCCATCATGTCACAGAGATTTGACGTAGACACCATCAAGATAAAGGGCAGCTCACCGACATCGGCAAATGCGATCAAGATGAAAGAGTACATAGAGGAAAATTATCCTCAGGTAAAAAATATAGTTCTGTGCAAGGATATGGAGGAGGCACTTAAGGATGCCGACATCATAACTGAGGCAGTCTCATGTAAGGAGGGCGAGTGGCCAGAGTACAAGCGAGAGTGGCTCAAGCCTGGAGCGCTGGTCATCTCTACAAGTACCTTCAATATGGTGCATAAGAGTATTGTTGACTTGAAAAAAGTTATAGACAACTACGGAATGTATGAGAATTATGCAGAGGAAGATAATGTTGGATATGATGAAAATGGCGATAGACTCCACACAGGCTGCATGGGAGAGGACTTCGTCTATATGGTGCAGGATGGATTGATCGAGAGGGATTCCCTTACTACATTCGGAGAGATAATCCGCGGCAAGAAGCCCGGCCGTGAATCCGACGACGAGATCATCCTCGTATCCATAGAGGGCATGCCAACAGAGGACGTGGCATGGGCATATGAATGTTACACCTACGCACTGGTTCACGATATAGGCACGAAACTCAAAGTGTGGGATCATCCATATGCATTTTAACAATTCCGAGAACCAGTTTTGAAAATAAGTCGTAGTCAGGCTCAAAAAATATATATTCAGCAAAAAGCCGTGTATGTACATGGACAATCGGTAGTGAATACAGCTGTAGAACGTGATTGATCATGTACATACACGGACTTTTTTATGTTGGATATATGTTTTGAGCCGTCCGGCATTTATGCTTCAAAAAGCTGGTGACAAAGTTTAATGGTTTCAGGGTTTGTGCTGCTGCTGTAGAACTCCACAGTGCCCTTCTCTATGGAAGGCGTGAGAAGCTCAGCAATGCGCAGTCTCCTCTGAAGCTCCAGGGCGGTGCCGTGGGCTCCATTGAAGATCTTCACGTCAGGTCCGGCTATGCGCTGTATAACCTTTTCCACAAAAGGATAATGAGTGCAGCCGAGAACGATTGCATCCACATGCTTCTCCAGAGATGGGGCGAGCAGTCCCTTCAGGAATTCAGTGATCTCCTCACCGTCGAATATTCCTCTCTCAACATAATCTGCAAGGCCCGGACATGGAACCGGGTAGATATCGGACTCCTTTGAATAATGTTTCATGAGTTCATGAAATTTAGGTAGAGCCAGTGTGGCAGGGGTGGCCATGACGGCAACCTTGTCGTGCTCCTTCCACAGAACCGCAGGCTTCAGAGCCGGCTCAATGCCTATGATAGGAATTGAGGGATACTGCTGTCTCAACGTGGATGCTGCAACACTTGTGGCGGTGTTGCAGGCGATGACGATCGCCTTAACATCCTTTGCGAGAAGAAAATTGGTACACTGCTCCGATCTCTCAAGAATGGCCTCTCTGGTCTTTGTTCCATAAGGTGCGTGTGCTGAATCACCAAAATATATATAATTTTCACAGGGCATGAGCTCCACGATGTCGCGGAGAACGCTTATTCCGCCTAGCCCTGAGTCGAATACTCCAATTGAACGTGTGTCCATAATAAAATCTCCAATGTTTTGTATCACTTGTATTGATAGTTTATCTCTAACCCAAAATTATACTATTATAGTCAATAAAAAACAACTTACGGAAGTATATATTATAGAAGTAACAGAAAATCCGGGCGTAAGGAAGATTAAATGTTTATAAACTGTATAGACTATTCACAAATAGTGGTGTTAGAATGATACGAGTCACAAAGAAAGGCGGATGATGACATGGCACGAGATTTGGTTTCTATAGTAAAAGAGAAAATGATTGAATACTATGCCGGGGATTCCAGACGGGTACATCACTTCCTGAAGGTTCATTCATTTGCGAAGCTGATAGCTGAGATGGAGGGCATGGAGCCCGACGAGATGCAGGTCCTGGAGATCGCAGCACTTGCCCACGATATAGGCATAAAGAACGCAGAACTGAAATATGGATATAATAATGGCAAGCTACAGGAACAGGAGGGACCTCCTGAGGCAAGACGGCTGCTCAGAGAGGCAGGTGCAGAAGATGCCGCAGTGGAGAGGGCATGTTATCTGGTGGCACATCACCACACCTACAGGAATATAGACGGTCTGGATTATCAGATACTGGTGGAGGCCGATTTCCTCGTCAACATGTATGAGGATAAGGCGGACGCAGATACTATAAGGACGGCATACGATAATATATTTGCCACGGAATCCGGCAAAATGCTGTGCAGACAGCTCTTTTCGCTGGAATATTGAAAAAAAGATGAATTATGTTATACTTAACAGGTCAGAGATGGTGACAGTGTAGATGCCACTGTCAGATTTGGAGGAGAAAGATGAAGCTTTATATATCAAAGTTACTGTCTACAGCTTTGCCAATAGTAGGAGTGCTGTGTATATTTGGATTTGCATTTGCAGGAAATATAAGCATGGGCTGGATTCTGTTCGTAGTGCTTGCGCTTATATCAGGCATTATAAACACCATATTCTTCAGATGTCCGCACTGCGGCAAATCAATACCGGCAAACTGTACGGTCAACCAGAAGTATTGTCCTCTGTGTGGAGAGGATCTCGGTATGAAGCCTTCAAGAATAAGCTACTACGGAAAATGCCGCAAGAATAAGAACGGAGTTATGAGAGGTTATTCCACAGTTGGACCTATGGTATTCATAGTAAGCCTGCTCATACTGTTCCTCATTGTGATGGCTGTATTTGGAGTGGACAGTCTCAATAAAGGTATGGGAAGGATTGCAGTCATACTTGCATTCTGTGTGAGCGTTATACTTGCGATATTCTGTAGGATAGCGGTATCATCGGCGGTGAAGATGGATGACAAGGCGATATATTTCAGTAAGATACCATTTATGTGGAGAAAATACGAGATAGATGATATAGTAGAGAATGAGCGCGTTGTAGAGCCGTTCTATCACGTGAACAGAGGATACATATTTGCAACCTCAAAGGGAATGGTGGCTATACCGATGGCATCATATGCAGGTGGCCAGGAGTTCTTTACGGAATTTACCTCAAGGATAGGCCAGAGCATGCCGGATGTGAGACCGGACCTTGTGTTGTCCAAGAGATCAGATCAGGCAAAGGCTGATGAAGAGCACTATGAGGAAGCGGTGAAGCTTTACAACGAGCATTACGGTGAGAAGAGATAGAATACACACTTAATTAATGAAAGGATAACGAGATGGACGTAAAAGACATTGGAAAAAAGATTGAGAACGTGGAGCTTGTTGAGGCTATGCACGCAGTTAGAGAAAATGAGAACAAGGATACACTTAAGCAGCTCTTTGAGTCAGTGGTCCATGCAGTATTTATAGTTCCTGCAAAGTTCGACCAGGAGCCAAAGCCTGATGAGAATGGAAAGGTTACATTCCAGGACGGAGTGAAGATCAACTTCTCACTTCTGACAAATGAGCAGGGAGACAAGGTACTTCCATGCTTCACAGATTATGAGTCGATGGCTTCATCGCAGTTTAACGATGGCTTCCAGAGAATAATACTTCCATATAAGCAGCTTGAGGATCTTGTGTTCAATTCAAATGGAAACATAAGCGGAATAGCTATGAATCCTTTCACTGAGAACTGCTTTATATCAGGAGAGTTTATCCGTCAGTACAGAGAGCGCTCACGTACAGGACTTGTACAGAGCAAGATCAAGCCAGGCGCAACAGTCAAGCTCAGAACACCAAAGTATCAGCCGATACAGATGCTTGATGCTGCAAGAGAGTATCTGGCAGACAAAGAGAATGTTGACAGAGCGTATATACAGATGATGGAGGAGCAGGGACAGGAGGATAAGTATCTTGTTGCTCTTGAGGTAAACGGAGACGAGAAGCCTGTATTTGCCGGACTCATACCTCTTATGAAGCCTCATTCATTTGGCATCGAGGTGGCACTGGTCAGAGCAGACAACATGCTTGGTAAGAAAGTGACAGAGGTGACAGAGCCGTTCTATGTTAGAGCCGGACTTGAAAATTAAATGAGAGGATCGTTATGTTAAAAAAATATCTGACTATATTTCTTATATCCATGGTACCAATACTTGAGCTTCGAGGCGCCATACCGTATTCGGTGGGCTTTGGACTTCCGAGTATACCGTCATTTATAGTGTGCGTCATAGGCAATATGATACCGGTTCCATTTATATACTGGTTTGCAAGACGTGTGCTTGAGTGGGGAAAAGACAAGAGATTCATAGGCAAATTCTTCACATGGTGTCTTGTGAAGGGAGAGCACGGCGGACAGAAGCTCATGGCAAAGTCCGGCACTGGAGTGTATATCGCACTTCTGCTGTTCGTGGGAATACCACTTCCGGGAACCGGGGCGTGGACAGGAACACTGGCAGCCAGCTTCCTTGAGCTTGACTGGAAGAAAAGCGTTATCATGGTCATGCTGGGAGTGATCATGGCAGGAGTGATCATGTACCTTGGAAGTATAGGATTGTTCGGAGCGATAGGTCTTTTGAAATAATACTGATATAAGTAAGATTTACAGAGAGGTTGATAAATATGGCATTTAATCCGGGAATGATGTTTAAGATCAAAGGAGCCTGGGAGCGGTTCGTCATGAATCATCCAAAGTTCCCTATGTTCCTCAGGGCAGCCGCAGCCACAGGAATAAAGGAAGGCTATATAATAGAAGTGAAGATCACAGATACAGAGGGCAAGACCATTTGTACCAATGTGAAGCTCACAGATTCCGACATGGATCTCATAGATGTCATAAAAGACATGAGTACAAACGGAAGATAGACGGACAGGATCAAATATACTAGAAATTATATAAAAGACTTCTTGACTTGCATAGGTCGATTGTGTTATTGTAGACTTTGCGATGAAAGAGGTCTTTTTTTTGTGCCTTAAAATAACAATGGAGGTAAGTGGAAATGCGCGTTAAAATAACATTGGCATGTCAGGATTGTAAACAGCGTAATTACAATATGACAAAGGATAAGAAAACGCATCCAGACAGAATGGAAACAAAGAAGTACTGTAGATTCTGCAAGGCTCATACAGTACACAAGGAGACAAAATAGTCTGAACCAGTAAGGAGGAATAGAGTTATGTCTAAATCTAGTAAAGAAGAAAAGTCAAATACTCTCAAGAGAAGCTGGTTTCAGGAATTAAAGGGAGAGTTCAGGAAGATTACATGGCTTGACAAGAGCTCCCTTGCAAGACAGTCATTTGCGGTAGTTGTTTCCTCAGTCGTACTCGGCTGTATCATAGCTATCGTAGATTGGTTGATCCAGATTGGTTTGAATTTCATAGTTGGGTAAAGGATGGTGGAGAATATGTCAGAGGCAGAGAATGCAAGATGGTATGTTGTTCATACCTACTCAGGATATGAAAACAAAGTAAAGGCTGATATTGAGAAAACAAAAGAAAACAGAAATTTACAAGACCAGATTTTAGAGGTAGTCGTTCCGGTTGAAGATGCCACAGAGATTAAGAATGGTAAGCCAAAGTCGATCGAGAGAAAGATACTTCCTGGTTACGTTCTCATCAACATGATCATGAACGATGTTACATGGTATGTTGTACGTAATACCAGAGGAGTTACAGGATTTGTTGGATCAGATCCAAGAAAGCCTGTACCACTCACTGATGAGGAGCTGAGCAATCTGTATCAGACCTCAGAGGAGGTTGTCATCGATGTTGAAGTGGGAGACTCAATAACGGTTACTTCAGGTGCCTGGGAAGGCACAGTAGCAACAATTAAGGCAATTAATACTGCAAAACAGACCGTAGCCATCGAAGTAGAAATGTTTGGTCGTGTGAATACTGTTGATATTGCGTTTGCTGATATCAAGAAGTTGTAATTATCAAGTGGATTGTACCACAGTATTTTGGAGGAATGCTAAAATGGCAAAGAAAGTAGAAGGATACATCAAATTACAGATACCTGCAGGAAAGGCAACTCCTGCACCACCTGTTGGACCAGCTCTTGGTCAGCACGGTGTAAATATCGTTGCTTTCACAAAGGAATTCAATGCAAGAACAGCTAATGAGGGTGACATGATCATTCCTGTTGTTATCACAGTATACCAGGATAAGAGCTTCAGCTTCATTACAAAGACTCCACCTGCATCACTTCTTATCAAGAAGGCATGTAACATCAAGTCAGGTTCTGCAAACTCAAAGAAGACTAAGGTTGCAACAATTTCTAAGGCTAAGGTTCAGGAGATCGCTGAACTTAAGATGAAGGATCTGAACGCTGCAAGCCTTGAGTCAGCTATGAGCATGATCGCTGGAACAGCTCGTTCAATGGGCGTTACAGTTGAAGAGTAATACAGATATTTAGTGGGAGGGTCGCTCCCGATATGACCACAGGAGGTTTATAATAATGATAAAGAGTAAGAAATATGTAGATGCAAGCAAGCTCTATGATAAGACCGCTGCTTACGAGGCAACTGAGGCAGTTGCTTTAGTTAAGAAGATGGCTTCAGCTAAGTTTGATGAGACAGTAGAGGCACACCTCAGACTCGGTGTTGATGGACGTCACGCTGATCAGCAGGTTCGTGGTGCCGTAGTTCTTCCACACGGAACAGGTAAGACTGTTAAGGTTCTCGTATTTGCTAAGGGTGCAAAGGTTGACGAGGCTCTTGCAGCAGGCGCTGATTACGCTGGTGGAGACGAGCTCGTGCCAAAGATCCAGAACGAGGGATGGTTAGATTTCGACGTTGTTGTTGCAACACCTGACATGATGGGCGTTGTAGGACGTCTTGGTCGTGTACTTGGACCAAAGGGTCTCATGCCAAACCCTAAGGCTGGAACAGTTACTATGGATGTAGCTAAGGCTATCTCAGATATCAAAGCTGGTAAGATAGAGTACAGACTTGACAAAGCCAACATTATCCATGTGCCAGTGGGAAAAGTTTCTTTCACAGAGGAACAGTTAAACGAGAATTTCCAGACTTTAATAAATGCTATTGTTAAGGCAAAGCCAGCTGCTGCTAAGGGTCAGTACCTTAAGAGCGTTGTAATTGCTTCAACAATGGGCCCTGGTGTAAAGATTAACACAACAAGCTACGTATAAAAGCCGGTTGACCTGAACATCAGTCACACAAAAGCCCCACACCACTATGAGATATCTTCAGGATATTGCGTAGGGTGTGGGGCTTTTTGTATGCAAAAAACGATGACAATAAATACTGATCAACATAAAATAGATTATCTAAATACATATTGACAACTATATCCAAAAGTAAGATACTGTATATAACATAAATGGAGAGGATGAGTATGGCGACAAAAATAAATATTAATACAAAACAGTTACATGCGGATATAAAGGCGTTGAAGGACGATATTGATGCGAGTATGCGCGAAAGACTTGTTATTCAGTGTGGATATGAAGAACTTGCGTCACAGTGGAGCGGGCCGGCCGCAAAAACTTATGATGAAGGATTTCGAAATGCTATGACCAATATGAAGGCTTTATATAGTGATCTTAAGGATAAGATAGATGGCGTTTATGACATGTGTAAATTGTTTGAGAAGTGTGAAGCTTCTGTATTGGATAGGATTCAGGAACTCTGATCGAGCAAAATTCAGGAAGGAATGGTTATGTGAAAAGCGATACAGAAATAATAGTGGTGCCATTAAGGCAAATGTTGCTATTTGAAAAACTATTTGCGCAGAACTATGCGGATATGCTTGTGCGATTTGGAAGTATTATAGAAACGTGCAACAAAATAAATGGTTATTGGGAAAGTGATGGATGGACAGAGATTTATGAAGATATGGCAGACAAATCAGATCGTATGAATGAGATCGTAGACGATATGACTAATTACTATAAGGATATTGTAAATATTACAGAAAGCTATGATGCTGTGGAAGCAATTAATGTGGATATTGGAGAATCTTTGTCGGGAGACGTAATTAACTAAAAGGAATATTGGGTTAAAAAGTAATATTAAGGGGTAAATGATGGACGGCACTGGTATAGAACTATATGTACATCTTGAGAAGCTGGAGGACGAAGTAGAACAATTTAATAACGTCAGTAAAAACTTTGGGGATTACATAGATATGTATAAAAGGCAGATGGATATTATACGATACAGCAAAATGGCAGATGAGTTATATGACATGCCAGCACTTATAAGAACTTATGATGAGTTTGTGGAAGAAGCTGATCGGTTGAACAAGTTTTCAAAAGCTTTGCAAGATATATACAAAGAGTATAAGACGTGTAATGATACATATACTCAGATGGGTATAGATCTTGGAAATCAATATGCAATTACCCCGTGGACAAAGACAAATGAAGGAAAGATAGTCATTGGAACGAGCATAATAGTGGGATTGCTGGTGATTGCTATTGTAGCACCAGAGGTTACTGCTGCAGCGATGTCTACTGGCACAATGACAAGTACAACAGCAGCAACTATGATAGAGACAGTAACGGCAGACATGGCGTGGGGTTCTCTAACAACATCTATGATGAATGCAGAGTATTCATGTTATATGGCATGCAAAAATGGAGAAAATCCTGCGGATGCCTTTGCTGATGCATATATGTGGGGTGCTTTGGAAGGTGGAGCCACTGGATTACTGGAAGGTTTTGGGGAGACGTTGGCTATAGTGAAAAGTGCAAAGACGATGACTAATACTGCAGCTTTTTTACAGCAATATAAAATAACCGGTTATGTAAATGGCGTTAACTTCGCAGTAATGGCGGGGAATTCGGCTTTGTCGACATCCATATATTGCGCCCAAGAGAAATCACATTGTAGAAACGTTTCGTTGGAGGATGCCGCAATTCAATATAAAGAGAATTTTACATATAATTTAGCGATAGATACTGCTGTTGGAATTGGCGAGAAATTTGTTGACGTAAAAAGAACAAAAAGTATAGAAAAAAATAAGGCAATGGAAGGAGAAAAGCGCAAGGTTGGAAAGCTTTCGACAAAAGAGAAAACTGTCCGGAAAATTACAAGTAAAAATGAAGGTTACAGTCAAAATCAGGCTTTTTTAAATGGAGAAAAATCAACGCGTAATGCTCAAGGAAGTATAAGTCCGACATTGTATAAGGATGGAAGTTGTATTGATGTCAGAAGTTATAATATTCAAAATGAAAGTGGAAGGGCAATGCTTATCAAAGATGTCACGACAAGAAGCCAGAAAATGAAAGCAAATTTGCCCACAGGAACAAAGCAGACAATAGTTATTGATGCAAGAGGACGGAGTATATCAAATAGAGATTTAAAAGATCTATACATGAAAGCAAAGTGTGCATTAGATAGCGATGTTGAAATTAAATTTATTAGGTAAGAAATGATTAGAGAAGATACAAATAAAAATATTATTGAAAGATTTCCAAGCATGGAGAGTGATCTCAAATTGCATGCGATTCCCCAACTTAATAAAAATAAAGAAGATATATGGACAGCTATAAAAATATTAGCATTTTATGCGGTTTTGGGCGTGTATGCGTATTATAAATATATGGAGATGACAGGTGAACCGCATCCAAGCCCTTCCGTTACAAGATATACGCTTATGCTTCTGGGGGCTGTACCAGTAGGAATAGTGATTGTTCTTGTGGTCTTATATGATAGTATTCGTGATTATTTACGAAATAGACCCTCAAGAAAGAAAATAAAAAAAATAAGAGAGAACTATTTGGAGGATGTTAGCAAGCAGATAATTTCTTATAGAGAAGCCGCTTTAGAATGGATGAACAAACGGTTTGTGCCGGCAGAGGATCTGATAAGAAGAATTATGAGGGGAGAGAAAAAGATTCGCAATCAGGGAGATGTAATGCTTACATATAGACTAGGAACAGGTGATCTGGATATATCAGAGCATATCATACTTCCCAATATGGTAAATACACCACAGAATATTAAGTTAAAGAGAACTTGTAAAAAACTCAAAGAGGAATACGGAATAATACATGATATCCCTAAAGCGATAAGTCTGGACGAGGTGGGATTACTTGGCGTAGTAGGACACGGTGACAAGAGGAAGGCATACGATATAGTTAGGGCATTGTCTACGCAGATTTTGGTAAGTGAAGTGCCGGAGGATCTTAAGGTTGCATTTGTGTATGATAGTGTTAATAGTAAGGGGTGGAATAAATATGAGTCGTTCACGAGAACTCAGATGGAGACGGGCATTAGTCTTGTAGCAGGCACTCCTGAAAAAAGAGGAAAAGTATTAGACATGCTGGCACAGGCAATCGAGGAAAGAAAGGCTTTGAATGGAGTCGGCGTAGAAAATATGAAACCGCGGTACATAGTGTTTATAGATGATATGGCTTTATTGGAAAATCATAGAATTGTGGAAGCACTGCGTGATGATCTGTGTGTCTGTGCATTTACATTTATTTTGGTGGAGGATTGTATAGAGAAGCTTCCGGGGAATGTTGAATATGCACTTGTTGATTCATCGGAATTTTCAGGAGTCTATTCTATGTCAGATGGTTCATGTATGCCGGTGGTATTTGATAAATTATCAGAGCAAAAATTTGATAAATATATAAAGTACATGAAGAGTGAAAATAAAAACATTGCGGGGAGGTGATTTGTGTTGGAAAAAATAACAGATTATGAGTATGCTCAAATAGAGTCTGCTATAAATGGTATATTGGGAATCCGAAATAATATAAGTCAATATATTCTAGATAGTTTATTTCAATCGGCAGAAAGCTTTAACAAGAATTGGAAGGGCGAAGCGGAGACCTTATTCGTAGGTAAACTTGAGCTGCTATACAATGCAATTAGTGACACAAATACCGCAGCATATAATATGGCAATGAGTATGAGTGAGCAGGCATCCGAAATTTATAAAAAACAAAATGAGAAATAATTTAATGGAAAAGGGAGAGCTAAAACAATGGCAGATACAAAGAAATATGGTTGGAATGTACAGATAGATGGTGTTCAATATCTGGTGGAGTACATGAAAGGAAGTATATTTATTAATGGTGGTGAGGCATTCAAACTCAGATCACTGGAGAGAACAGGCACCTTAAGAAAAGATAAACAGTTGAACTATACAGTTCCGTTAGCAGGAAAAGAACTGAATCTGGTTATAAGCGCAGTGAGTGGTATCAGTCTCATTATGGATGGAATGGATCTGGGAACATATCCAGATGGTGCAGGAGCTAATCAAAAAGCTCCTGCCTGGATAGTAGTATTTTATGTATTATATTTTATAGAATATTGGGGAATAATGGGTGGTGCCATAGGAGGCTTGCTGCTCGGAACTGCGGCAGTCGTGACGTTTATGGTTGCTAAAAGTGAGAAGCTTTCTACGGGCGTGAAGTTGGTAATATGCATAGCATTGTACGTTGTTACTACTGCGTTGGAGCTGGTTATAAGATCTGCATTAGCAGGGGTGTCTGGCCGGTACAGATAAAATAAGGCCACATACCATATGAAAAATCTGTAAGATATTTCGTGTGGTATGTGGCCTTGTTCTTTATCTTGTATAACTAACTAGGAAATTAGGAAATAGTTCCGTTAGCTGAACATGATATAGTAACTGATTTATTTACTGTCTGAAGCAGTACGCCCTTTGAGGAATACTTTTTTCCAACTGCAGTTGCTGTGGCTTTGTTGCCAGATCTCGTGCAACTGGACACAGACACCTTCCAGTATGAGCTATTAGATGATACACCAGCCTTGGCTGATGTGCATTTGCTGGAAGAACCTGTATAACTGAATGTTGCGACAATCCTAAGGCTCCAGAGCGTATTTCCGTTGGAATCATTGCAGTATACAGTCTTGGTAGCACTTTTTGTTTTTGCGGCTCTACTCAGAGATGGCTGAGTTGGCATTTCCTCGATAACTTCCACAAATGTAAGAGAGTCATCGCTCGTATCTTCTTCTGCGGCCTTAACAGTTGGAACATTTACTGTAGACAAACAGATGAAGATCATACAACATATAGCTAATAATCTGCGTAATTTTTTATTCATATTTATTCCTCCGTATCTGTATTATTGTTAGTATTATCATTTGGAGTTTCCGTGTTATTGGTTGAAGGCACATCTCCATCAGATGATCCTGTCCATGTATACTCTGAAAGATCATTTGGCACTACACCCTCTTGAAGGATAATAGTAGTTGATGCAATATCAGTACGTCTGGATATCTGCCATTCCTTATACAACATAACTGATATACATATTGCAAAACCCAGTATAACAGAAAGCGCGGTAATGAAAATATATTTTCCATATTTCTTTCCGTTCATGTTGTGGCATATAGTATCTGTGCCTAAATATTCAATATATGTATTGGCACAATCTTTAGGACTTCCAAACTTTTCAGACAGATGTGATACTGTGATCAACTCGCCTTCAAAACTTACTGCGTAATCATACATAGAACTACGCAACATCTTTAAATATCTCTTTTCCCCCTTTCTGTATATTGGAAACTCTTTTTTAATAGCTTTAATATACTTATCTACAGTTTTTTCGTTTTTTTCATATGCTGAGTTGGTGTTCACTTTCATTCTCCTTTTAATACAATTTCAATATGAACTAATATTATTTTATGCTAAAATATCAGAAAATCAATAATGCTTTTGACATTAATAAACAAATTTTGTCAAAATGTGGCTGTTAGTTACAAAAATATAAACAAATAAATTTAGAAAAACAAAACCATTGTTGACAAAACGGTTTAAAAGATGTAATACTAAAAATACAAAATAATTGAATGGAGAAAGATTATGTCGGATAAGATAAATGTCGATACAAGGAAGCTGCACACAGATCTTGTGATTATACAGGACTGTCTGGATCAAAGCACAATTGACAGACGAAACATCCAGAATGATTATCAAGATCTTATTAAAGAATGGAAAGGCCCTGCAGCAGACTCATTTAATACAAAATTTGAGAACAGCGATAGTAAAGTTAAATCCATGTATGAGGATCTTCAAAAGAAAGTGGACTCATTGCTTGATGTATGCAATACGTTTGAGACTTGTGAAAAAAATGTAATTGCTCTGATTGGCTAGGGTGCTTAATAACGGAGGGAAAGTATGTATGTTGAGACGGTGAAAGTACCGATAAATAAACTGGAAACATTTCATGATACCTTGATCAAGGGGGCAACAGATCTGGGAAATCAGTATGATACGATCATATCAACCTGTGGCAAGATACAGGAATATTGGGAGAGTGAAGGCTGGGCAGATATTTATTCTGATCTTGTATCGAAGATGGATACTATGCAGGCATTTATGGAGGATATGTATTCGTATGGTGATACATTGGGTGAGGTTATAGGAAACTACATCACTGCTGAAGTTGTGAATGGTGATATGACCTCATCGTTACCAGATAACATAATTCGCTGAAGGGATGTAAGCACATGGAAAAAAAGATTAGTGATTTGGACTATTCAGAAATAGCAGCGGCTATAAATGGCTACTTGAATTCAGAAGCAAGTATAAAGCAGTATGTTTTATCTGATTTGGGAAGTGAAGTCGAGACTATAAGAAAAAACTGGAAAGGGGATGCAAGTGACAAATATATTGGAAAACTCGAAAGTGTATACAATGACATATCCAATACATGTACAGCACTTGAAAATTTAGGCGTGGGTATGAGCCGGGAGGCTTCAAATATATACCAAAATCAATAATAGAAGGAAGGATCAAGTATGGGAGCATTTTCAGTAACATCGTCAGAGATGACGAAAAGAACAACAGAGCTTCGCTCGAAAAATCAGTCTCTTAAGAAGCAGATAACCAAGCTCAGAGACAGTAAGGAGGCTCTGAACAGTACATGGGATGGTAGCGCGAAAAAAGCTTTCAGCTCTGCAGTTGAGAGTGATGTTTCACAGATGACAAATTTTAGTAATCTGATAGAACAGTATTGTTCAGCGCTGGACAATATAATAGCTAATTATGAAACTACAGAAGCCACAAATGCAAATACAGTGGCTCAGAGAAAGTATTAAAGGGAGGAAAATACAGATATGTCAGATATGAATTTGAAAGTCACCCCGGCGGAATTGGAGGCTAAGGCTGCTGATTTTAAATCAGTTATGACTCAGACGAAATCGTTGACAGATGATATGATGAATGATGTCACTGGACTTTCATCATCATGGACAGGAGATGCGTCTGCATCGTATATAAACAAATTTAGAAAACTGCAGACGGATATGGATACCATGGGTCGAATGATTAATGAACATGTAAATAATCTTACAGAACTTGCTAAAGAATATACGACAACAGAGAAAAAGAATGCAGCGGCAACGGAATCGCTTGCAGCAAATATTATTTCGTAGGAAAGAAGTGCCATCTCTGATAGCTATCAGAGATGGCATTTTGAGATTGAGGAGGTTATTATGATTGAATTTAAGAAATATCTGCCGATCGGTTCGGTTGTGTTATTAAAGAACGCAAATAAAAGGTTGATGATATATGGAAGACTGCAGAAGGCAGAGGATTCAGATAGCGTAAGGGATTATATAGGATGCCTGTATCCAGAGGGAAATATATCTACAAAACAGACGTATATGTTTGACCATGACCAGATAGAACGGGTATATTTTGTTGGATTTCAGGACCCGGAAGAGTTTGAATTTGTTGACAAATACCTGAATGAGGGAAATAATGGAAAATAGAGGAGTGCTTTTGTATGTAGACCTTGGCAGGCTTGAAGATGAACCATACAGGCTGTCAAAGATATATGATACACTTGGACAGTATATTGATGATATCAGACGTCAGAGAGATATAATATACATAAGCAAGATGGCGGAATCTCTGGATATATCATCCCTGGACAGATATCGTGCTCAACTGGTAGACGAATATGATCGGCTTGGAACTCTGAAGAAGATTCTGGATGAGGCATACGATCTATATAAAGAATGTAATGAAAAATTCGAGGCATCTGGACAGACTCTATGCAACCTATATGCTGAAACTCCATGGTATGAGACCAGTGAGGGAAAGCTGGCTATAGGCATAGGTGTGCTTGTGGTTACTGCTGCAGTGGCGATAGTCTGCCCTGCTGTACTGGGAGCTACGGC
>NZ_QUKK01000013.1:0-18659 GCF_003481085.1 Coprococcus sp. TF11-13
TGTCAGAAATCATACTAGCTTGTATTTTTCCTAACCATCTTTACTGTTATTGGTTTGTTGAATCTTTATTAGATTCGACGTTCTTGAAATTCTTGTTTGGAATTTCAGGGTTGTCATGTTGTTAATTTTTCAAGGTTCTCTGTGCTCTCGCCTCTCAGCGACAACTTCTAAATACTATCACATTCATTTCTCAATGTCAACAACTTTTTTCATCTTTTTTCAAGTCATTTCGTCAGCTCTTATAAACTGATTTCGTATCATAACCGGGTGATTATATAACGAATAAATGTCAAAATCTGATACTTTATAGATGTTTCTGACACCGTCTCACGCGACAGCTTTTATAAGATACCACCATCATTTTACAATGTCAAGCATATTTTTTCTTTTTTCTATTTTTATGTTTTTCCTATTATGTATTTTCTTATTCTCTTCTTATTTTCTTCTTATTTTCTTTTTATTTCTTTCTTTTATATTCCTCGTTATAATCAGATTTTAAGATACTATACCTGTTAGTTTCTCCGTTTTCTTTATACTCAGCTTATATTGTATCTATACGCTTTGCCTATACCAGCTCAAGTCTTTCAATTATAAAACCTTCATTCTCCATGTGATATACGGTTCCGCAATATGGGCAGTTTCTCTGACGGACAGAATCAAAGCTTGCTCCACAATTCCTGCAATACACAGATGTAATGGAGAATCCAGGAGGTTCCATGTAAGCAACATTTCTCCGAAGTGTAACGTCTATACAGTCTCCGCACCTGTTGACGCGTCCATTCTTCTCACTGTAATTTATCCACCATGTTCTGAGTGTCATGCACAGATGACTTCCCTCCATATGTATATCCTGCACTGTCATAGCCTGCATATATGTCATTTCTATAATATCCTGAAAGTATGGATTTAATGTTCCACCACAATATGATGCCAGATTCTCCGGGTGGTCTGACATAATCGCCATACGGATAAGAGATATGATCTGTCCCTCAAACTTCTCAAATGAAAAATACGGATCATATGGTGCAAATGCACTTTTGACCTTTCCTTTTGTTGTCACATAGGACCAGAACGGTATCCTCTTTCGTCCATCCATGTTGAACTGTTTTGTCATAAATATGATAATAGAAATTATATATCCAAATATTCCGCCCATAATAAGTGCTACAAAAAATGACATGAACAAAGCCTGCGGTATGGGTGTTTCCCTGTCAAATAAAGAAAGTATAAAACATGCAAGGAAGAAAACCAGCATGGTTATCCCCGTGGTTTTTCCCATCTTCCTCTGGTTCTTTGCTGACGCATTCTCCCGAATAAAAAATATATTTGTTACACGGGGAAACAGATCACTGATACGAAAAACCGTACGACAATAAGGGCAGCCTTCCGTGAGAGCTGCCACAGGGCTAACTGCACCGCAGTTTGGACAAGTCATGGACATACGTGTAAGTTCCTGCTCATTTGGAGTATGGACAACTGTCTCGTACATCGTATCTTCGGTTACACGCTCATATATTATGCCGGTTGAATTCTGGAATTGCAGATGCCTGTCAACCCCCTCATACATGAGATCAACTGTGTACCAGGATGTCTTTCGAGGCACTCTTGTAGTTCCCATCGTTTCTCTCTTCACAGGTGATGTATGCTGTATCATACGAATGCCCTTCCGTGCCATTCTATCCTTCTGAAGGCGAAGAATATATGATGTGTCTCCATCACAGCTGCGTGGACGCATGTCAGAATCATACCAATGATTTAATTCTATGGCAAAATCATCAAATATACTTCTGTGTTTCTCCCATGTCGGAGTATATTTCTTAAATACTGTCACCTGTTTTCCATAACAGATCAAAGAAATTATACCAGCTATGATCAAAGCCGCTCCAATACATAGAAAAACAAGAGCCGGTGTCTTGTCTATATCTTCAATTGTGTAGACTGAGGCACCAAGGAGTCCCAATGCAAACAACACTATACCCCTCACAAATAAGTTTGTTTTTGGCTTTGGCACTTCTAGTTTACGTTTTTTACTTGTTATATTTGATATATCTGAAAATATTGACATTTTCTTTCCCCCATAAATCCCATTAAACTTTTATTGTTATTGTATCTTTGAAACTATGCCATTTTCCGTAAGTGTCTGCAGACATTCCGACGCACTGTCATCGTGCATCATCTGCCACACCTGTTCCATTCCTGGTGCAAGCGGTTTTCGCAGGAACTCTTCTCCCGATATCCAGTACACTTTGCCCTCTTCTGAAGATATAAGTTTCCCCTGATACTCATCCGTCTTGTACAGAAATCCGACATTTCTTACAGCTCCGGTCATCCAGTGATATATTCCGGTGAGCTTTGGATTGCTTATGGTCAGCCCGGTCTCCTCATATATCTCTCGTATCACCGATTCTGTGAATGTCTCTCCGGATTCCACATGTCCACCAGGGAATGTCGTTCCGGAATAGCTTTTCCCTACTTTATCGAGTGCAAGTACACGCCCAGCGTGATCATATACCATGCACATATTCATAAATATTACTTTCTCTATTTCCGCCATTTTCTCCATCCTGTTGTTTCTATACATTCTGTATGTATTCTCCGGTCTATGGATTTATATCGCACTCTATATACTATATATCATAATGTGCGAGTACGATAACACGTTACTATCACAACGAGCTTAATTATCTGATGCTCTTTTTCAGAATGTCATATTTGTTATCTACATCATTTTGTATATTCCCCGAGCGCAGCCTTCAGATACTCATACCTCTGTCTTTTCTCTTCCTTAGCAAAATGTACCTCTCTCTGCTGTTCCGGATTATTCTCATAATCCAACACTTCATCGCCGAACTGCTCGCTTGTGAGATCAAAAGCGCAGTCACCTATCACATTGTAACAATGATAGTTTCCGCCTAGTCTCTTTATACCGTACACCTTTCCACCAAATATATCCTGTGCCAGAAAAGCAGTGATGGAACACTGCCCCAGCGTCATGCTATCCTTTGTCCATCTGTCCCTCATCCTCGGCGCACAGGTGTCTGCACACCAGATATGACTCAGCGCATCGTATAGATCTGTTGGGGTATTTATCCCCGGATATTCATCTGTGATGGCCGGTGCATCTGCATTCTTCCAGCCCCAGAAATTGTATGTCTTTTTTCCGTTGTTCATCCATCTCACCTTCTATACTACATTATTCCACAGTGTTTTCAAGCACTCCAATATTTTCTATCTTACATCTTACCACACCGCCGCCCTTAAGGTACAGTGGTTATCATATATCCGTCAAGGCTCTTGTCGAAACAAAAAGCCACCCGGATATAAATATCCATTCGCATTCAACCGCGAATCATATTTATACCCGAATGGTCTCTATATATTCATATGATATTGTCACTTGCGTTATCTACTACAGCCCTACTGAAGCTTTCCGTACTCCTCATCCGTCACAGGCTCGCACCATTCATTTGATGTCTCCTCACCTGGAACCTCGATTGCAAGATGGCTGAACCAGCTGTCAGGAGCTGCGCCGTGCCAGTGCTTTACCTCAGCAGGAATGTTGATGCAGTCGCCTGGATTCATCTCAACTGCAGGCTTGCCCTCCTCCTGATAGTATCCGCGTCCACCGACACATACAAGGATCTGTCCGCCACCGCTCTTTGCGTGATGGAATAGCATTCTGAAGATGGATCTTCAGCGATGAGTCAGTGATTCCCTGTGCCATAAGTGCCACAACAGTTATGATACTTCTGGTCTTTACATCGATGTCATTGTTGTTCCAGTTCCCCCCAAAGAGAACATCGTCATTAAAATGTGCAAACTCAGGAGCGAACTCTCCGAGTGCATTTCTTCCCGCTGTCTGTACTATCTTTGCCATTGTTTTTCTCCTTCCAAATGTAACTCTGTTTCATATATTCGTTGGATGTATGAAAGTTATTATCATCCTTCACTAATTTGTCATACATCTATTCTTTATGCGAGGGTTTTATCTACCCACTTCTCGATCTCCTGTCTGTTTGCCATGTTGAGCAGTCCGCCTTCTACAAACTCAGCTCCCGGTGCCGACGGCTGGAGTTCCTTGATCGTGTTGCCAAATCCGCTTCCACCTGATGTTGCGAACAATGTGATCTTCTTGCCTGTGAAGTCGTACTTCTCAAGGAATGTATTGATGATCGTCGGAGCCACATACCACCAGATAGGGAATCCAAGTACGATCTCATCATAATTCTCAATATGTGCATTTGAATCATCAAGCTCCGGTCTAAGCTTCTTGTCGCTCATCTCGACGCTGCTTCTGGATTTCTTGTTCATCCAGTCAAGGTCAGCCTTGGTGTACAGCTCCTTTGGTTTGATCTCGTACAGGTCTGCGCCTGCTGCCTCCGATATCATCTCTGCAACCTTTTTCGTGGTTCCACTTGCGCTGAAATATGCTATAAGCTTTTTTGACATTATGTAAACCTCCTTCAACTAAACGTCATCCCATTCTAATCACCCTTGACGTGGAATGATGCTGCATGTCAAGTCTTCGTCAATCGGTCGCTTAATGATAGAAATTTTCAATTAACTCATTTAATCTTCTGGCCGCTTGATTTTGCAAATCCCATGTGATATAAAGTAAACACTGTTTACCAAATAGTAAATGGAGGTGGCTATCATTCGGGAAAGTACAAAGGAAACAAGGGCGGCAATACTGAAAAGTGCCATGGAAGTCTTTCTTGAGGTTGGATATCAGGAGGCGTCCATGCGTAAGATCGCCGCAAGAGCCGGCATCACTGCTGGCGCAATATACAAGCATTTCTCAGGCAAAGAGGAAATGTTTGACGAGATATTTGAGGAAAGCGGCAGAAAGCTCATGGACGTCACTGAATCCATGATCGGAATAGACTTCACTGCCATGTCAGATGACGAGCTGCTCAATGTGTTGTATTCCAGGATATCAGTACAGATATTCGATATGCTTGAGAGCGACATGCAGCTCTTTCATATGCTGTTGAAAAATGACTCAGGCAAATGTCTGGAGAAATTCCGCAGTATCTATATAGAAAGAAGCGCCGGTTTTGCAATTAAGTATTACGACGAATTATACAAACGTGGGATCGCAACAGCAAAATTATCAGAAAAAGCCGTGTACATGCTCTCTCTGGCTGAGTTCTCAATGGTCTGTGAAATGATAGCAGATGACTCATGCCAGAATGGAGTCACGCAGAAGATGAAAACTGCTTTTATGGAAGCTATGAATGTTCTGTTGCACGGAATAGAGGCAGGACTGAAGATAGGAGGAAAAACAAATGGAAAAAAAAATAATTGAAAAGGGCTCTGTCCAGGAAACTCTTCTTCTTCCACTGTACGGAAGAAAGCGTGCCA
Source organism: Coprococcus sp. TF11-13 (assembly GCF_003481085.1). Classification (NCBI taxonomy): domain Bacteria; kingdom Bacillati; phylum Bacillota; class Clostridia; order Lachnospirales; family Lachnospiraceae; genus Coprococcus; species Coprococcus sp. TF11-13. The sequence goes on from NZ_QUKK01000013.1 coordinate 5,365, forward strand.
TGGAGATGTATCCGGGAAACTTTAATGATCTTGACTGCCAGAGAATATACAATGAGGTAGAGATAGACTATAACAGGAAAGGAATCATGGAGAAAATCGGTGCTATCATGGCTGCCACCAGACAATATGATCTGGCATCCGTCTGCCGATCGTATCTCAAGGATCATCCAAGAGCCTGTGTTGTGAACCTCGGCTGTGGTCTCGACACAACATTCAGCCAGGTGGATAACGGACAGGCACGTGCGTACAATCTGGATTTTCCTGACGCCATAGCTGTCCGCAATGAACTTTTAGGTGAACGTGAACGCGAGACAAATATCGCCTGTGACCTCAACGATCTCTCATGGTTTGACAAGATAGATTTCCATCCTGAGGATGGAATCGTATTCTTTACATCAGGTGTCTTTTACTATTTCAAAACTGAGCAGGTTAAGACTTTGTTTACCGCCATGGCAGAGCATTTTCCTGGAGGCAAGCTGGTATTTGACGCGACCAAGAAAAAAGGTCTTAAGAACATGCTGAAGACATGGCTCAAGGACTGTGACGACAACATCGGTGTTTATTTCAGTGTCGACGAACTCTCTGAACTTAATAGCTGGAGTTCTTCATTCAAATCTATCATAAGGAACGGATATCTCACAGGGTACAGACCTCTTGACAAACGATATGGATTTGTCCTCAACACTGTTTTTAAGCACCTGGACAAATCCTGCATGTGTCAGATAATCGAGATACGCTTTAAATAAATCGACAGGCCAATAATTGACCTGTATTGATAGTTTGACTGGTGTCAAATAGAATAGAAAGGATATGTAACTATGAAATATGGATTTACACAGAAATTATTTGGCTATTTCTATCACAATTCATGCATGAAGCAGGCAAAAGCACAGCATCTAATCCTTGACAGTAAGGCTATAAAGAACGAATACAAGGCAGTCCTTGAGCGTGCCGATGACATAGGAAAGTCGCACCTCATGAGCTCATACTGCATGGGCGCATATTTCATCGCACTAAACAGAAAGACTTCTCTTTCACCAGAGGAATGTTTCAGCCTGTACAAAGACGGGCTGTACAACAATAAACTTTTTCATATGGTTATTGGAAATGCAGACAGCTATCTCGATGAAAAAAAGCTTCCGGGAAGGAAGAAATGGTCTGAGGAATCCCATCTGAGACGCTATAAGAATGACTGGGTTCTTGACATCATCGAGGGCGGGCCAAACGATGACTTCGTACTCGGCTATGATTATCACAACTGCGGGATCTGTAATCTCTGCCGTGACGAGGGATGCTTTGAACTGGCAAAGTATCTGTGCCGTATGGATTTCGTTCTTGCTGACATGATGGACTTGAAGCTCATAAGGACTCAGACCCTTGCCGAAAATGGAGCTTACTGTGACTTCCGCTATGGACGGAAGTCACAGTAATTGATCTATCTTTTATAATCAAGTTCCCCCACTGCCATAGGATTCAGATTCAGTGTCACCCATTTGACCGAAAGCTCTGTGAGTCTGTTTATATCCGTCTCATCGGCATCCTTGATGCCTTTTATGAGCCCGGCAAATTCTCTCTGCTCGTCCGCGTCAAGTGGTGTGCCCATACATATGTATCGATACAGGGCATTTGCCATGCTCTTGAAATCTGAATCCCAGTTGCAGCATCCATTATCTAGTATCTCATAGGCAAGTTTTCCCGATATACGGATGACCTCGCCCTGAACTGTGCCCGCATGTCCCGAACCAGGCACAAGAAGATTCCACAATTCTCCATGCTGCTTCTGCCAGCGCTTCTCATGAATGACGATCGGCGATGTGCCGTCATATTCTACCCGCCTTGGAACAGAGGCAACTCCGAGCAGTCCGTACAGACTCTCCATCGCCCTGTCGAGCTCCGGCATAATATCTGGACTCATATCTTTCCTGCGAAACTCTATATCCTCAGCCGCGCTTCTCATATATGTTCTTATTTTATCTGTGACCGGAACTCCTATCCCGATCAGATACTCTGCTACCGGCGCAAGCTTTATCAGATCAAATGTCCTTGCCCAGTGAAACGCTCTCTCAAGCGGAGTCTCCCCTGATCTGGATGTCACTTCTGCATCTGCTCCCGCCTGTATCAGACATTTGACAAGCTCAAGATTGCCAGTCTTCACAGCCACATGCATTACGGTCTCTCTGTCAAGGCCCTGGGTGGCTGTTATGTCTGCGCCCAGCTTCACCAGCGCTATTGCCTGTTTCTCTGATGACATTCTTCCAGCATGATAAAGCAGCGGTGTGTAGCCATACTGGTCAACATAGTTGATGTCGATCCCCTGCTCTATCAGCCACCGCATCATCTTCTCTGAAAGTGGAAATTCCAGCGCATTTCCCTTGTTGTATCCGCCATATGCATTGATGTCGCATTTGCCCAATACCTTCTTGATGTCCTCATCACTTGCCGTCTGCACAAGCTGCTCAAAATCCTTTGGCAGTGTTTTTCTCTTTGCCATGTGTGTACCTCCCATATTCTATTCTACTTACCCCTGATCTTCCTGACATTCCTGTTCATCATATGCCTTCCCCAGTTTCTGTACAGGAACGCCTTCACCCTTGACATCTCCTGATGGTGTTCTTTTAACAGTTCATCCGGCGAATCATACACTACAAAATCCTGATTGATACCTTCGCTCTGGATATATGTATTATTCCTGTCAAAATCTATAACAGGATTCTTAAAGTCCTTAACTGCCACTCCAAATCCGCAAAATGCACCCGTACACTCACTGTATTTCGCCTGCAACTTTTTCAGATATCCCATATCCAGAATAAACGCCTCAAGCTCATACCACCTGTTTTCAAAATACACTTCTACCCAGCTATGAAATACATTCTGTGGTGCATTTCTGTATACGATTCCTGTCATAGCGCCCTTCTGCAGCTTTTTATCAATGGTAAATCCATGCACTCTGCACGGGATATCGCAGGCTCTAAGCAGCGCCATGAACAGTGTTCCCTTGGTGTTGCACTGTCCATAGCCATCACGCAGCACCCTGGACGCCGAGACACTGTCATCCACATTATATCCAAACAATATCTCATCCCTGACAAATGTATAAATGGCCTTCAGGCGTTCAAACTCTGCCATGTCACTCCACTTTCTCTCTCTGATGAGCTGCTTGATATTCTCATTTGAATAGTCGAGCATCTTTGTCTCTGTCAAATAATCGTGCATCCCTTTTACCTCTTATCCGAAAAATTGCATATCTGTATCGGTGTGCCACCTTCCATAACGTGGAAACCGTGTCTCTCATAGAAAGCGACATTCTTGCTGTCCTCCTGCATTCCCTCTATGTACAGATAATTCTTATATTTATCTCTAATATATTCTACCATATTTCCGGCTATTTTCTGCCCCTGATATTCAGGATGCACAAGAACATAGTGTACAAATGCCACCAGCTCTGAATCATCCAACACTCTTGCAAGTCCGACAAGGCGCTCACCCACCATCCCATGCGGTAAGAACAGTCTGTGAGTTCATAAGTGCTTTGTGAAGTCTCTGTGGGTATTCTGCCGAGATCCACCCAACCGACTTAAAAAGCTCCTGTACCTGATCCTGTGTAAATGTTTTCTCTTCTGTATATTTTATCATTATGTCTACCCCCTATGGTCACATTTCTGGCACTGTGTCATCTCGTTTTCGTTGTCTTCCTTGTAAAAGGTTCCTGACCACTGACAAATACTCTTAAGTATCGGTACAACGGATCTGCCCTTATCTGTAAGTGAGTATTCAACTCTCGGAGGAATCTCATCATATGATCTTAGAAAACTTTGGTTTTCCATATTCGGAAACATATTTCTCAATGTCAAATTGATTTTTCTTGTCAAAATCCGAAAGCTCTTTGTACATCTCGTTTGCGGTTATATCGACCTTATCTGAAAAGAACGGTCTTACTCCACGCACCTGCAATATACATTTGCCGCCATCCATAAGAGCCAGGCGGTCTTGGCTCATAAGCTCCCGCCCAAGTTTCTGATAGTTCAGACCATAGGACTGAGATGTTCCTCTGGTATCAGAGGTGTTGTACGTGTCAATCGTTTCCTTACCCAGCACTTCCGACAGATCTTTTAATGTTGACTTCTCCTTGCCACCTAAAAACAGAAATGTATCGCAGTTACCCTCGATCGTCTCTGCGTTATCCTTATAAATTGACTTTAACTGTGCCTTAGACTGTAGGATAATGGATGCCGATATCTCTCTGCTTCGTATGGTTGCAATCAGCTTGTCAAACTTCGGAATCTGTCCGATGTTTGCGAACTCGTCCAGGATACACCGCACATGTACCGGGAGCTTTCCATGGTATTCATCGTCTGCAATCGTGCAGAGCAGATTGAAAAGCTGTGTGTACATGATTGATACCAAAAAATTAAGGGAATCATCTGTATCCGAAATAATGACAAACAGTGCTGTCTTTCTTCTACCGATGTCCCCTAAGTCGAGTTCATCATATGCTGTTATCTCCCTGACTTCCTTGATGTCAAATGGTGCAAGTCTCGCACCACAGGAAACCAGAATACTCTTGGCTGTCTTACCTGAAACAAAATGTCAAAGACTTTTTAGTACCCATACATTTCATTGCATGAAAAAAGCCACTGTAGATTTCTCCACAATGGCTATAAAGTCATTTTTATTCACTTTTGATTTTCGGCAACCTCATGCCCAAACTGGAATAGGTTTGACACTTTAATCGGGACTGAACTCCTTATCGGTAATGACATAATGAAATTCATCTGCACCAAAGGTATCTTTGTCCAGATCTGTAATAGTAAATGTAGTTCCATCAAATTTCATATAGCCGCTGGTGCCGTCAACAACAACGCCATCTTTTACAATGTCCAGATAAACAATTCTATCGATGCTATTCAACTCATAGACCTGCCAACCGTCCACACCCTGAAAATAGGCTGTAACATTGGCAAACGGTTCATCGTTTTCCTTCTTGCAGACAAGATAACTGGCACTGTCCTCCGATACCCAGGTGGCAGTCATTCCCCAAGGACCTTCCGTTGATACATATCTCCCAAATTTATGGTCGTTGGTACGGTTAATTATGAGTCCTACAAAAGAACCAACAACGAGTACAAGAATAAGCACAACGACACCAACAATGATTTTTACATTCTTCCTCATGATAAATTCACCCTTCCATAAATTCATCTGTTAAGAATATTCTTATTTTTCGCTCTTATTGAACATACTAATTATACCACAATATATGCAAGTTTTCCATATGCTTTTCTACCTATGCCGTATGCTGATTTGCCCTAACATCATTCTCAATCAGCCTCTTTATCTTGTCCTTCATGCTTTCTTCGGCATCCTCATTGAAATGCACTCTCACAACATACATTGTGCCACCTATCTGCTTTCTGAGTGCTACCGGTGTGTGTGATTTTCTATTCTCCATTTGTGTTCTCCTTTATGTCTGCCTGGTAAGGAAGAGCCTCTTTCAGCTGACAACCGGAAGCTGACAACCGACCTCTAAAAACTCTCAATTCCTTTTATTTATAGTTACTTTTCCTAAATTTACTTTTTCTCAAATATTCCGTTGCTTTCGTTGTCAGAACTATATATATCCCTTAAAAACATAGTAAATATAAGGTTTTATAGAACATAGAACCGACAACGGGGTTGGCAACGGGATAGACAACCAGCCGACAACCTATCAGGCATTTATCTCTCCATCCACTCCGGTGGCAATGATAACTGCTCCATCTGCTCCTTGGTTATCGGTTGAAAATCCTGACCTCTGTTGTCAGGCTTCTCCCATCCTTTCTGCCTGCGGTATGGTTCAGGAAAATGTCTTGGATTACTAAAGGCAATCCAATTACTGCAGTTATTCATAATGTCATTAATCTCACGAATTTCCCATTGTGCCGGATTTCCGTCATTTCCCAATGTCTCAGAATATAACTGCCTTGAACATACCATGCTTCCCTCGTAATGCTCCAAATAGTCAAGAATCAGCTCTTTCTTGGTATCTTCCTGCATAAACTGCTTCTGATACTCACAAAGCTCTTTTTCCATCTCTTTCGGAAGCCTCAGCTGGCATTTGCCACTCCTGTAGATTTCCATAGCCTCTGCCCACATCTGGTCGATATATTCCCTTGATGTCTTTTCATCATCGAGTATATGAGTTTCCGCCTCTTCCATATTGCAAAGAATAGGCAGAAATCTTCGGTTTCCCGACCTGTCCATAGGCAGGAAATCCAGCGAATTTGATGAACCGGCAAACACGCACTGCCTCTTGTGGTCTTTGGGATGCCTGTCGTATGGGGTCTTGTAAGTGTCTTTCTGTCTGCTCATAAAGGACTTGGTATCTTCCACATTCTTGGCATTGAGAATTGCCACCATTTCAGGGAACTCTATAATCAGATGCCCCTGTATTTTTCGGTATACATTATCATCATCCATTTTCTTCAAGTCATCCGTAAACCAGTCATCTTCCATGGCAAGGAAACGCAGAAAAGTGGATTTACCGGCTCCCTGACCACCTACCAGGCAGAGCATTACTTCAAACTTGATGCCCGGGCATGAAATTCTTGCTATCGTCCCTATCATAAAAAGCTTCATTACCTCATAGGTGTACTCACTGACCTCTGCCCCTAAGAAGTGATGCAGTGCATAGCGTATCCTCTCCCAGCCATCCCATGTTATGGAATTGATGCGGTCAAGAACCGGATGGTATCTGTTTTCATTTGCCACGACCTTTATCACATCCTCAATCCGCTTTTCGTTGGATAATCCATAATGCTTTTCAAGGTAGACAACAAGGAATTTCAAATCAACATCCGTCAGGCTGTCGCTTTCACGATACCATCCCAAATCCCCTGTAATGTCGATTTTATCCGTAAACATGTTCAGACGGAATGCACCCTGCAGATTAGGGTCATTCATCAAAATCAGACGATAGTTACCGACTGTTTTCCTGACTTCTCCCTTTTCTGTGCTCTCCAGCATCGCCCTGACTTCTCCGATACTCTTCAATTCTTCCTGCAATCGACTTCACCCCCTTTCCAATGTCAGAAACAACAGAAGCTCTGTCAGGGATATCCTTTTCAAGGAGAGTATCAAGCTGATATTCCACTTTACTGATATTCTGCAGAGCTTCTACAAAGCAGGGATGCCATTCCTCATCCATGCTCTTCGGTGCATATTCTGTTTTCCATTTCCTTAACAGATGATAATAGTCTGACAGAACACAAAAACACTGCTTCTGCTCTTCATCCAGTATCTGCTCCGGTGTTTTCTTTGGTGCCATCTTTTTCGGTGGTGCCCGGTTGGTTGCGTCATAATTCAGTCCAAAGTCAGATGCAATCTTCATTGCAGCTTCCTTTGGTGCAAGCCCGAAATATTTTGCCACAAAATCTATCGCATCTCCGGTATCTCCACAGCCGAAACAATAGTATCTCTTATCAATCTTCATGCTGGGAGTCTTGTCTTTATGAAACGGACAACAAGCCAGCCCACTCCGGTTGATTTTGATGCCATACTGCATAGCCACCTGCCTTGCAGTGACATTTTCTTTCACTACTGCAAATACATTCATGCTTATCCCAATTCCTCTCCCCTTGCTTTTTTGTGTGCTGGTGTTTCTGCCACCTTTGCTCTCTGCTCCTCTACAAGCTTCCTGTTTGCCTCAAGAAGGGCACGGACTGACTTCCTTGCATGTTCCTTTACCTCAGACTTCTTTTGCTCCTTTATGCGTGGATTTTGCAATGTTTCCATTACTTTCCCGGCTACTTTCTGTGCCATGCCCCTGAGCCTGTTTTCCAAATTATCAAGACACCTTCCGACAAAATCCCGCTTGTCCTTTGGTGTCTTTCTCTCATCCGAGGTCAGCCACTTTTTATATCTGCGAAGCTCCTCAATATCTTCCGCCCTGGTCTGCTCTGCCATTGTATCAGATACTGCCTCACACGCTTTTTCATAGGCATCCTCAGCTACCTGTTCCACAAAATTCTCCATATCCAAAACTCTCATGGTAATCTCATCCAGAACTGCCTGCTTCTCTGCAATTCGCTTTTTCTGATTTTCAATTATAAAGTCCTGCTTTTCAAGATAGCCTGCACCACCATAAACCGGCTCACACTCCACCTGCACTCCGTTTCTCTGTGCTATCTCCAAAAACAATTTTCTGCATTCTGCATCAAAGTTCATTTTCCGGTTATTGTATTTCCCTTTCTTTTTTGCTGGGTCAGGCAGTTCAAAGCCAAGCTCTTCCAGTGCCTTATCCTGCTGGGGACATAATTCTCCATATTTGTTTTTTGCGTCAAATACATGCCTCTCATGAATATGCGGGGTTGCCTCATCCAGGTGCAGTGCCCAGTCCAATATATGAATGTGGGAGCCATATCTTTTATTGAACTCGTCAAAGAACTCTGCTGATACCTTAGCTAGCACATCCGGTGTAACCGCATGGTCTATATTGCCAAGCTGTATCACGCTTTCTTCCGGGCAGGTCTTATTGTTTTTCAGTACATCATCAATCGTTCTGTTTCTCTCCGGATGCCTTGCCTGCTCATTCCTCTCATTCTGTGCATCCACAAAATCTGAATAATGCTCATAGTAATAGGCACGCTCAATTTCTGTAAAATTAAACTGCCTCTCTTGGGAACTGCCCGCAAAACTGTAACCCTGATAGCAGTCCCAGTAAACATTCTGCTTTGTTCTTTCCGAATCAATATGTTCACTGTGCTCCACATCAAAATCCCTGTCATTATGCTTTACATCATAGACTCCATGCTTTCCACTTCTGCCATTATGCCTTGAAGCTTTCATTGTCTTTTCTCTCCTCTCCACTGTTTTGTTTTTTTGATGGCGGAGCCGATAAACCCTTGCGTTTGCGGCAAGTAATACCCAGTACTTATTGTCGCTACGACAATAAACTGGGCAGGGCTTCTGCCCTTGACCTGATGAAGGCTCTGCCTCTCAACTCCGACAAAGGTTGCACCTCTGTACTCTGCTCCGAAGGAGTTGAAATCTGTCATCCCACAGGACGGATAACACAGTTCAACTTCTCCGGTTGCCCTGCATTTCCTGCGGAAATTTGAGCATGAAAAAAGCACCCAAGACTTCTCTCAAGTGCTTTCTGCGAAATCCTATTCAGGCATTCCAATCGTCGGTTCCAATGCAAGACTGCCTGCCGTTGCATAGACTCCGTTCTCCCTGTCCTGCCTGCGGATTTCTTCTTTCATTGCCTGCATTTTTGCACGCTTTTCATTTTTTACACGCTCTTCATATTTCCTCTGCCATCCACTTTCTTTTCTTCGTAAATACTGCTGATGTCTCCTGTCCTTGATTCTGTTAATCCGGTCAATCTCAGCCTGCTCTTCAGCAGTAGGTTCTGTCATCATTGCCGGTGGAACATACCGACCAACAAAATTGAAATAGATTTCAATCTCCTGCGTGGTTTGGATGCTCCCCTTTCTGTCTCTTTCATGCACCAGCACCTTATCAACAAATTCATTTACCATTGCCGGTGTCAGTTCCTCGAACTTCTCATATTTATCAATCAGTGCAATAAACTTGCCGGCAGAATTTCTGCTTTTCTCATATTCTGTGAGCTTCGCTTCCAGCTCCTTAATCTCTGCATCCAGCTCCGCTTTTTCCCTGGCATACTGCTTATCAAGAACCTCATATCTGCTGTCCGGTAGTTTGCCGAGAATATTGTCCTCATAAATACGGCAGATTAGCTTCTCCAGCTCCTCACAGCGATTTCCAGCCACTGCGATTCTTGCCCTGACCTTTTTTACCTCTGCATCCTCCTGTGTTGACTGTGCCATTGTTATGGTGTCTATGAACTCGCTCCGGTCATACTTTGCATATTCAAAGATTGCCCTGAGTGTGTCTCCTATCAGTTCCAGCACCACTGACTCGTTAATCCTGTGCTGTGTCTTGCACAATGTTCCGCAAGGTACCTTGGTATAAGCAGAACAGGTATACTGGGCAATCCTCTTTCCATTGCTTGTCCGGTGCACATACATTTTTGCACCACAGTCAGCACAATACATAAGACCGGTAAGAACATGATGCTCTCCCCATCCGTCCGGGTATCTCCTTACATTTTCCCGTAATTTCTGCACTGTATCAAAGGTCTGCTGGTCAATAATCGGCTCCTGCGTATTCTCAAATATTACCCAGTTGTCCTCTGATACATAATGGCTCTTTTTATCCTTAAAATGCTTCTGTGTTTTAAAATTGACCGTGTGACCTAAGTATTCCCTTTTCTTCAATATCCCGACTACTGTAGAAGAACCCCATCCATAAGGGTCTTTCACTTTCTTGTTTCTGTTATTCCCCTGCCCGAAGCGTGCCATATGCACTGCCGGTATTTCCACTTTTTTCTCCTGCAGAAGTTTTGCTATCTGATAAGGACCCAGCCCATCAATAGTCCATTTGAATATCAGCCTCACAATTTCGGCAGCTTCTTCATCCACAATCCAATGGTTTCCGTCATTTTCATCTTTCAGGTATCCGTATGGTGTAACACTTGCCACATGCTTTCCGGATTTTCCCTTGGATTTGAATGTGGATTTTATCTTTTTGCTGATATCCTTGGCATACATTTCATTCATAACATCCCTGAATACAAGGAAATCGTCGTCTCCATTGTAACTGTCATGATTATCGTTAATTGCAATCAGACGAACTCCCTTTTTGCGAAAGAACTCCCGGAGCTGACCTACCACAAGATAATCCCGCCCTAACCGGCTCATATCCTTTAGAATAATGGTTTCCACTTCTCCATCTTCCACAAGCTGTATCATAGCCTTAAAGGATGGTCTGTCAAAGGTTGTGCCGGATATACCATCATCAGTGAAGTGCCTGAACCTGGTCCACCCTTTTTCTCTGCAATAATCTTCCAGCAGCTTCTTTTGATTTGATATACTGTACGACTCCCCAAGGTTCTCATCCTCTCGGCTTAATCGTTCATATAATACAATTATTTTCTCACTACTCATGTTCTGCTCCTTTCCTCTGTATTTGAGCCAAAAGTAATAAGCTCAAAGAGAATCTTTAATCTGTTAAGGTACTAAAAAGTCTCTTTCATCTTATTACACCTGCCGCAAGTTTATATTTATGATACTGTCGTACTGCAAAAGAATCCGGATCAGCTTCTATGCCCTCTTCATCATTACCAAATTCTATGTCTTTGAACATAAGGTCAATGGCATTCTCAAAGTCCTCATCCTCTTCTCTTGTCTCCGACGCATCTATCATGGCTAAAAGTGAGACAAAATTTCTCTCACTCTTCTTACAGTATTTCACAATGTACGCCACATACGCTGTGAACAGTAACCTCTCGGCTTTCACCCAGAAATCTTCTCCGCTCTGTGCGCCCTCCCCCTTTGTATTTGCAATCAGCGTATTCACAAATTTGAGCACATCCTGCTCCGTATGAATATATGCAAATGGGTTATAGTGCATGGACTTTGCGAAATTGATTGTGTTGAATACCTTTATCTTATATGGTGTCCTCTTATAGATCACCTTGCCGGATTTGGTCTTTAAGACCTGTCCGTTCTTGCCGACCTTCGGTACTTTGTTACCCTTGTCGTCAAGCTCCCATGCCCCTCTTGCAAGCATGGTACCCACTTCTTCAAGTACAGTTCCCTTGGGATCAGTCACTACATACGAACACTGCATCTGCATAAGTGACGGTTTCACAAATCCTCTTGTTTTTCCTGCTCCGGAACCTCCGACAATCAGGATATTTTTGTTTCTGTCGTACTTTGGGTGTTCCGGTCTCGTCATTCTGAGCCATTCTGTCGCAGTCAGCGGAATGTTGTTCCACTTAACCGGGTCTGTATATGGTTCAAAATCCTTATCCGTCCCCCACTTCGCAGAGCCATATTCCTCTCTTGGACGGAACTGCTTGGCATTCTTCTTTCTGGAGTTCATGAAAAGCTTGAATGCCACACCTGCTCCGATACCACAGATAAGCGGTGTAAGCTTAAATGAAGGTGCAAAATATGGTTTGACCTGGAATATCAGCGAAAATGCTTTGACACACTTATCCAGCATATCGCCGCCATCTGCTGATACCACCGCCTGTACATACTTATTTATCACATAAAATATGATTACAAACGGGATTCCATCAATCGATACCTTGTTCGCATTCAGCTTTCCATTCTTGTAATACGGTTTCAGTATCTTCTTAGGTAATGCCTTCAGGTCATCAAGTACGGCACCGCCGATATTCTTTTTCCCCATAAGCACCACCTACAAACTTGTATCCCGGCTCTTTTTCTTCGTTTTCTCACGCTGCCGGTTCTTGTCTTTCTGTTTCTTCTGTGACTGCTCCTTCTTGTCCTTGATTCGCTCCGTAAGCGACTTATCCTTCTTCGGATTATGCTTTCTCGCCGCTTCCTTGATTTCCTCCTTTGCATTTGGTGTGATACTTCCAGATTCCAGGACTTCATTCTTGTGATCCTTGATCTCAAATCTCGTAGAGAATTTTGACAGTGTTTCCACATCGTCTATATTTATCTCACCATTATTTACAAAGTCAGCCGACATAACCTCCTTGCCCTTATCATCGTAAAGCACAAGTGTCTTAGTCATTTCCTTCTGCTCCTCAAGTACCTGTTCGGAAGCCATCTTCAGTAATGCTGCCACCTGATCTATGCTTTTCACTTCACAGAATGCAGTGTGCGTGATAGAACCATCTGCTCTCGTTACCTCTTTCATATCCATTGGAATATGACTTTTCTTACAGGCTTTCTCCAAAAGTTCCGCTGTTCGCTCATCATTCACATCAATATGCGTGACATCCTTGCCCTCTCTGTTAAATCCCTTTAATGAGCCATGAGTTTCCTTATAATTCGACATTACCTTATCGACAACCTTGCCGAGCAATGTCTCCTTCTGTTCCTCACTCATACCCGGATTCTGCTGTTCAGACCGCTTACACGCATCCGCAATGGCAGTAATCAGATCTACGCTGACAGTCACAATCGCCTTTCCTGTCTGGAACGACTCCTGCGTCAATTCATCGACCATTGTTCTGTCCTCCCGATATTATTTTCTCTGTGCTTCCTGTCGTGTGTGGTTGGTCTTACCCATCGAATACCATTTTTGTTGTACATTTGTTATCCTCCTTCTTTTCAATTTGAGCTTCTGGACAATTTGTCCAAAAGCTGCTTTCCTTTTTTGTCCTCGAAAGGACAAAAAAAGAGCATTTATGCTTTTTACACATAAATGCTCTGACGCTGTTTTATTATAAAATTGTCTTAGCTGTTGTTCCC
>NZ_QUKK01000014.1:0-15842 GCF_003481085.1 Coprococcus sp. TF11-13
CTTTCGGGATTCTTTCTCTTCTTTCTAATCCCTTTCCTTATCTTTGACTATGTTATACATCTGATTGTTAGCACTGTCAAGAGATGAGTGCTAATTATTTTGTGAAGATTTTGTGTCCACTCCCAGCCTCAAAGTGGTATTTGGCAATTCCAAGTTCCTGACATCCAAGCACCAGCTTTTCACCGTAGTAGCCGGCCTTTTCCTGGTCGTTCTTCGCGCCAACTATAGCTATATAATTAGAAACATTTGTGAATTTGCCGTAATGCGCCATAAACGAATCAAAACAGTTCGGCTCATCGTAGACCGCCTGCATACTCAGTCCGCTCTCAAAATTTATCTCAGAGATAAGCCTGTCGATCTCCGCACGTTTCTCCTGCTCGATTGGCTTATCTTTATATTGCCGCACACTGTGCCTCTCCTTCATCAACTGTAACATATCCATGCATTTTCCCTCGCTCTCATTCTGATATCTACGCCGAGTATAGTCCATCAAACTTGAAGTTATCCTTCATATTTATTTTCCGCCAGTTTCTCCGGTACCCTGATAATATCAATATATGCTGTCTGATTCGCAGGATGAGATTCTTCCTGTAATACCTGTTCAAACGGTCGGACATAATTCATCTTTTTCTTTGTCTGAATCATTCCAAATCCCACCTGTCATGTGTCCTTCTACACTTGATTTTTCATTCTGACAAACTAGAATTGAGATTTCATGTATTCCAAGGGATTTAATAATTGTTATATTTTATTATCAAATATCTCTGAATCCCTTGAAAACACTAAGTTTGTCGCAGGTGATCTTTCCCTTAGACTTTCCCTTATGTTATATCTTCCCATATGGATTTATGAACCCTGATAAGGGAAAATACAAGGAAAAGAAAATCCTCTAAAACAGTATAACACAAAATAAAAACGACATGGTGAACTGATTGAAATGCTTCTGATTTTTGTAACAAATGATTGATTGAATGATAAGGAGATTTGATACGATGAGAACAATATTTGCAGAATACAATCCACAACGCAACAGCATTGATGTTTATACTTCTGCTGGCTATATGCTCCGCATTGACTGCTGGGAAGCAGAAAAGAATTTAAAAACAACACCCAGATTAGATTGTGCATTAAATGCACTTGCTATTGATGAACCACTTGAATATGCAAGACTATACCTTGATGGAACTATGCAGATGTGGGTTGATGCCGAAGATTCATTTTATTTATGATGATTATACTGTCACTCCTAGTGTCTCCAGAGAGTGACAGTTTCATTGTCATTTTGAGCTCGTCTTTTTTAAGACAAGCCTCGTATATTTATTTGTAAGCTGCGTTCGCTTCTTCTTGAGTGATTTTCCCAGTTTTAACAGCATCAGAAATTGCTTCGTCTAATTTAGTATAAACAGTAGTTGTCACAACTCCGAAGCCGCTGACGAACAGCAGAGCGATCCACAGCCACTCATACTGTTGTCGCCGGTCTGCGGATTCTGAACATCATCCGAAGGCTTGGTGGTATCGTCAGACTTGGTAGGAGCGGCAGGTTTGGTTGCCTTCTGACCTTCTTCGATAGTCTGAGTCGTTACTGCAGAGCCACCGGCAGAATCAAAGGTTACGGTATAGTTTTTATTTCTTTGTTGTAACAGTCTTAGCTTTTGACCAGCCTGAATAAATCCTTATGGATTTGCCGTTAATCTTAACTGTCTTATAGGTGCGAACTCTTACATAATACTTTTTCTTGCCCGAAAGCTTTGAAATTTTCTTTGATACTGTTGTATTCTTGCCTACTGTTACGGTCTTAGCCTTGCTGAATTTACTTGAGGCACTGTACTGTACCTGATAGCCTGTTGTCTGTGTAGCCTGCTTCTTCCACTTTACTGTAAACTTCTTTGAACCTGCTTTAAGTGAGGAAATACTTGTTGCCTTTGGCTTGATTGTGAAATAAAGCGTCTTTGTTCCGCTGTATTTACCCTTAAAGGTAATCTTTACTGCGTACTTGCCAACATACTTTCTGCCTTTTGCATAAGACACAGTATAGTCAGTATTCTTAACAAGTGTCTTTCCTGTTCTGTCCTTAACAATAACCTTAGGTGTTCTAACCTTTCCGTTATATGTTAATGATGTTGCTTTAAGCTTTATGCTTGATGCCTTTGGAATTACTGTCGTTGAAAGAGTTTTCTTACATACCGAACAGTAATTTACTATCTTGCCGTTTGCTGTTGGGGTTGCCTTTGTTACGGTTTGCTTTGTGGTGTGGGCAATCTTAGCAATATTGCCCCAAGATGCAAGGTCGGTTATTTCCTTTGTACCGAGTACATCTTCATAGAACTTGCCACAACCTTCGCACTTGTAGTATGCTTCCTTACCGCCCTCTGTGCAGGTGGCAGCTTTCGCAGCAACCAAAGTCAGATTGTGAGTGTGTTCTTCGTTTTTATTTTTGTAATAATATGTAACAACCGTTCCGTCCGAAACAATAGGCTTATTCAAGCCGTCAACCTTTATAAATTCATAATCATAAAGTGTTTTTGCCGGTGTTAAATCAAGCTTTGTGCCGTATGGCACGGTAAATGTTCCGCCGGCAGTGTTTGGAATTTCAGAGCCGTCCTCAAATTTATACTGAATTGAAACGGTTGTGTAGCGCTGTGTTTCCGTATTGTCGTCTGCAAGCACATTTCCGTTTTCATCGAGCACCTGAAATGCCACGGTATCGCCGCTCTTAAGCTGTGCATCAGACGGAATTTGATAAATAAGCGAGCAACTCTTTAAGCCTGAATTAAAGTCGCTTTTGATGTGATCCAAAGCACCGAGCGGCCAGAAATTTGCCTTATCATTCCAAACAGGAATGTCAAAGGTTTGTACTGTTTGAAGCGGATTCCCCGATGAATCGGTCGCAACACTTCCGTCGGAGTGCTTAATCCACATTTTGAATTTTAATTGTCGTGCATTTTTATCTGAAATGTTTTGAATAACAGTTCTAAGCTCGATTTTTTTACCGTTCATATTAGTATTAAATCTGCTTTTGCTGTTGCCGCTCAAAAGTCGGTCATTGCGATTATATGTGTAATTATAATATGAACTTGTTTCAAGGTCGGTAAAATCAGACGGCTTTGAATAAGCGCCCGTATATTCCTTAACCTCGGGAGTTGCAACATAAAGGTCTACATCCTTAACAAGCTGAGACATTCGCTTGAAGCCCTGCAAACGGCAAACCTCACAGAATTGATAGTTTGTGTCTCTCATTATGCACTCATAACTTGAAACAAGCATTTTTGAGCCGTAAGCATTGCGGCAGGTATATGTGTTTCTAAAACCTAAAAGCTGTCGCCATTTTATCTTTTCCGGGTCTTCAACCGAGGAAAGATTGAGTGATTTAAGTTCCTTATCGTCAAGCAAATATCCGTTACTGTATTCATCACCGAGACCGAGCAAACCGTGTCCAAACTCGTGTGCAAAAGTTTTTGACGCACGATAACTGTCTGATGGCGAAATGAAATAATGGAAGCCGTATTCACGGTTATTATAAGCACCGCCGAAATCTGATTTTGTGTTTACAACCATAGCGAACTGAGCAATATAATCGTGAACATAATAATAAGGCTCATATTCCGAACCGGACGGAATTGTGTTTGGATCACACTTTTTTTTGATATGAGCATCGTGAATTTTCTCGATAAATTCAGGACCGATACATCTCTCAAAAATATGATTTTTCCACTGACTTCCGTGGAGATTATTAGAAATAACAGGCGAATTATATTTGTCGACTATAACATCAAAGAAGGTGCTTCCACCATTGTCAAAAGTCGATTCGGAAGCTGTGCAAAGAGCGTAAACATTGAATCTGTCGGCATAACTGCGATACGGTTCATATTTCATAGCGTCCTGCCAAAGTCGTTTGACATCATTGATGAATTTGCCCTGCTGACTTTTTGTGTATCCCTCGCCGCAAACGACAACAACCATATTTTCCGTGTCGCTGCGTGTTTTTTGGATGGTATAAACAGGGATGGTAGGATTAGAATATTTTCCGTCATTTGAATACCACGGGCCGAGGGTGAGCTGAATGCTTTGCTCGGTGCTGACATTCCAATCGGGATTTGCGTCCTCGGCAGGTTCCGAAATTGTATAATCATCCTCTTGCTTATTTGGAGCAGAGCCGATATAAGGACTGCTTTGTGAGCCGCTGCCGGAAGTTGTAACAAAATATTCGGAATCGAGATAAAATGCAGGTCTTACGCCCAAATCGGAATACCACGGAGCATAACGACCGACCTGACCCGATGAACTGATATAACGCATATCGTGATTGCAATCGGTAACAGGAGTGCGAAGCCAATAAGGCCAAGCCATACCGTCATTATTATACGCAACATAATAACCTTTGAGATTTTTCCACACGGCATTAGCCTGCTTTACATCAAGAAGAAAAACCTTTTCGGTTGTAGTTTCAAAATATGAACTGTCGTAGTTTGCCACCGCTTCCGAAATATCGGTGTAGTATAACAAATCCGAATTTGCGTCTCCATCAACTATGCCCTTGTTGTATTCGGGATGAGAAACGAGAGAACGCTGGGTAACGGTTTTCATTGCCGCAATTTCAGATTTTGAAAAAGCGTTGAGAAAACCCGCTTTTTCGTTGTACGCTCCCACACCGCTTACATATCCGTCTTTCGGAGGGTTGCCGCAAAGCCAATCGACTTTGCCTTCAGCTGCGGTCGAATTTAACCAAGAACGCATATTGCTGTCTTTCCAATAGTTAGAACCGTAATCATCACGCTTATAGCTTCTGCTGTGTGATTTTGAATTGCTGTTGTCATTTGTTTTGGCATCATATGCAAGGGTGTCAACAATTTTGTCTGCAAGCATAAGCGGTCCGTTATTGTCAATGCTTACACATCGCCAAAGAATTGAGGCATTGTTATACGCGCCCATTTTAACATAGTCGCCAACTTTAATATCGGGCTTTGATGCCGCCTGAATGGTCATCGGCAAAGCGGAGATTGCCATGCACAATGCCAAGAATATTGCGGTTATTTTTTTCGTCATTAAGGAACCTCCTTTATAAGCTATATATTTGCTTTTATTATATTGTAAGGTGTTATATGCGTCAATGAAAATCCACCTTATTCCGTGAAACTTACCATAGTGTTACATCCCTTTTTTTCAGCAATAATACCTGCTGGAAACTGATTTTCGCAATACATTTTATTTCACCCACTAGGTTAAACAAAATTTTGTTTTTTTACTGTATCATCATGCATTATCCTGTATAATGAAAGTATCAAAAGATAGGCGGGGGCAGTGCAATGAAGAAAATACACATTGAATTCAGCGATGAGCGGCTCATTACTCCCAGTGGTCTGGTATTCGTAGGGCAAATACTTGGAAAAAGCAGTTTTGTTAAAAAAATCAACCGTGCTCCAATTTCAAAAGATTATCTGCAGAAACAGATAAAAAATGGAGACGTGCTCCTCACCTATATTGGTATGCTCTGTCAGGGAAAACCCCAGTATGAGGTTGTCCGTGAAATGATAGATGACCCTGACTACTACAAATACGCATTAGGCATCTCCTATGCGATTCCTTCCGCCGAAACACTCCGTCAGCGTTTTGACATGATCGGGGATTCCCTGCGCAAAGACATCCAGCAGGCAAATGTCGACATGCTGCGTGAAATGCACATAGAGCCGACAGCCCTGGATAACGGCTTTGTTCCTGTCGATATTGATGTAACCCCCTTTGACAATTCGAAATCCAATAAGGAAGGCGTATCCCGTACCTACAAGGGTTTTGACGGATATGCACCAATTATGGCATATATCGGCACAGAAGGATACCTCGTCAATCTTGAACTGCGGATTGGGAAACAGCACTGCCAGAAAGAAACTCCTGATTTCCTGAGAGAGACCATTGAACTGTGCAGACAGCTGACGGAAAAACCACTGCTCATCCGGCTGGATTCCGGCAACGATGCATCTGAAAACATAGGCATCTTTATGGAAGAAAGCTATAAATACAACAATGTGTCTTTCATCATAAAACGGAATCCCAGACAGGAAAGTAAAGAAGAATGGCTGGAATCCGTCAGGGAATGCTGCCAGAATATCCAGCATCCACGTGATGGGAAAACTGTTTATATCGGACAGACCTTCCGGAATGTGACATATTCCCTTTCTGATAACGAGGAGAAAACTGTCGGAATACGCACAATTTATGAGATCACGGAAAGAACCATTGACCGATATGGGCAGTATTTTATCGTACCCGATATAGAACTGGGCACATACTGGACAAACACTTCCCTGCCAGACGAAACAGTCATTGATCTTTACCATGCCCACGGAGAAAGTGAGCAGTACTGTCAAAAATCCTCTCCGTCACTTGTGACAAAATAATATGACAGATCAGTAATTGAGGCAGCTACATTCTTTCCCCATGGGGTGTTTTTTTCATATCATCTATATTCCAAACAACTTGATCTATGTATTTATAATCAAGCCATATGGCACGATTAACTTATTCGGTCAATTCCGATTTCTCAGTTTCAAAAACTTGAAGTTGTAGAAATCCTGATCGGACATATTGTCGTTCTTGATCTTCCCGGCGGTTTCCATGACAGCTTCCACCAGCGGGCGAATATCCATAACAGAGGTGTCCTCCTGGTGCTGGGTGCTGATAAGAAATGTGGTGATGCGACCTGTATCATAATCATAGGAAACTTGCGCTTTCGCATCCGACAAGACCAGTGCAAACTTTTCATCAGAATTAACTTCTTTGTTTTCCTAATCGTGTTTAATGTATTTAGTGATAGTATCGATTAATTCCTCCATGTTAATCGGCTTGGAAATATGGTCATTCATGCCTGAATCCAGGGATTCCTGAATATCATCTACAAAAGCATTTGCAGACAAAGCTATAATTGGAATCGTAACTGCATCGGACCGCTCTATACCCAAGGCTCGAATGGCTTTTGTTGCTTGGTATCCATCCATGTTTGGCATCATAATATCCATCAAAATAAGATCGTATGTGTCTCGTGGATGATTTTTAAACAATTCCACAACTTCTTTTCCGTCTGATGCGCGTGTTACGGTCATATCAGCATCTTCCAGTATTATCGTAGCAAGTTCAGCATTTAGATCATTATCCTCAGCCATAAGAACATGAATACCCGTCAAATCTCTATGTGGAGGTTGTTTTTGTTTTGATTGAATAACTTGTTCTGTCAACTCCAGTGGAATCTCCACAGTGAATGTAGTACCTACACCTTTTTTGCTCTCAACAGCAATTGAACCGCCCATCATATCTATATGTTTTTTTGTGATGGCCATGCCAAGACCGGTTCCCTTATATTGGGTTCTGGCATTAGCATCATCTTCTTGTGAAAACGGCTTGAATAATTCTTTCTGGAACTCTTCACTCATGCCAATACCATTATCTTGAACAACATAACGAATTATGATATGTTTCTCATCCGTTCCGGGGTAACTGCTGATATCCAAAGTAATCTTTCCACCGTCCTTTGTGAATTTCACAGCATTGCCAAGAAGATTCACCAAAACTTCTCGAATACGCGTAACATCCGCAAGGACATATGGGTTCTTTGGTCTTTCTCGATGTACTTCGAACTTAAGATCTCGGTTATAAAGAAGTCCATTCATAATCGCCTGGACGTTATCTGTCAATTGAGTAATGTCCACTGGCTCAGGCGAAATGATATCTTTTCCGCTTTCAATGCGACTGAAATCCAAAACGTCATTCAACAAAGAGAGAAGATGATTCGAACTTTTTTGAACTTTCTCCAAGCTATCATGAATATCTGAAACCGTGTTCTGGTGAAGCGCAATGTTTGTAAATCCAATAATGGCATTCATCGGCGTTCTGATGTCATGGCTAATATTAAGCAAAAACGCAGATTTTGCTTTGTTGGCAGCATCTGCTTTCTCAGCGGCGTTCATTAATAATTGTTTTTGTTTTTGCTCTTCTGCCTTGCTTTTCTGGTAAACATAATAGGTATATAGACAAATTAAAAGCAATACAGCTCCTGCGACTAAACCGCAGATGATGGAAATATGATTCGTCTCTTCAACCATTCCATAAGCTGATTGCATATCCATTTCAATGCAAAATGCGCCAATGATTTCTCCTGTCCCATCATGATTTGCTCTTACAGGATAGCAAGCAGTAAAAATCGGTCCCCATGTTGTATCAATGATATCCTGAGAGTACACATTCTCCCCAGAAATAGCCCTATCAATATACGGAACCATTTCTTCCTCAATATAATCTCCAGGGTGTCTTACATCATCCGCATCCGAATCCAAACCATCTACCACATAAACGAGTTTTCCTTCTTCATTTTTTGTAGCGGTGTAAATATATCGAGTAGAATTCAGTGTTCTGATTTCATTGAAATATGAAGAAATATCCTTATATATTTGCTTCTTTTCATCAGATTTATCTTTGATTTGATCAAAATCTTCTTTGCCGATTCTTCCATCCACAAGTTTGTGTACTGCATCTGCACTCGCTGTATCGCGCGCAATTTCTGTTTCAAGGGCAGTCTTAGTGTAAGAACTTTGCAGGATAAATGTGTACAGTGCTATTACAAAAATTATCAAAAGCCCCATAAGCACAAGGATACTACCTGTATTCTTCAGTCTAAGGAATTTCTTTTTCTTCAAATTAACTCCTTCTTTTGTTTTCTTCATGCTGCTCATTCACATCCTCTAAATTCTAATTTTCCAATTTAACAAATTCCGATTTCTCAGTTTCAAAAACAGGAATTTGACTTAATATCCATGGTCAACATGCTGCCACTTTCCGCCATCTGTTCTAACTAAAATCCACTTCCAATCACTGTATGTACTATTTGGATTCAAAGACCCGTTTCCACCAGATGAATCAACATCGAATGAAGATAATAAAACAATGACTTCATCTGCATTGTTTCTGTCTGCCCAATCTTTATGATCTTTCGTGCAGTCATCTCCGGCATAGTAAATTTCTGTGAGAGTGCATCCTTTCCAGTCACTCTTAAACTCCTTTTTTATTGTGTCAATAGCGGCTTTAATATCCTCTTCTGAATAGCTCTCAGATTCAACATTATGAGTTTTCTCTTCACTGACATCTCCACCACAAGCACTCAAACCAAATAAAAGCATAATACATAGCATTGTACATACGATTTTCTTCATACAAGACCTCCTTAAATCCCGATTCCTCAGTTTCAAAAACTGAAATTTTCGAGTGTGTCGCTAAATTAGATTTTTTCATCAATTATCATTACTAAAATACTCATTTCTAAGTATGGAATAATAAACTACATCCACAATACCTTGATTACAGGTTCCCGACTGCCTAATTATTCCTTCTTTTTTCATTCCCATTTTCTGCATTACACTTCCTGAGTTTGGATTACCTGCAGCATGCTTTGCATATACACGTTTGACTTTTACTTCTTCAAAAAAGAATTTTACCAATGCCCTTCCTGCTTCTGCAGTTATACCTTTTCCCCACCATCTGCTTCCAATACCATACCCGAGCTCCACACTTTCTGTTGCCTCATCGAGACTTACTACTGATATATCTCCAACCAGTTCATGCGAATCTTTTAACTCAATTGTCCAAAAATAGAAATCCTGCTTATCATACGATTCTATCCAATCAATTAGTAATTGCTTTGTCTCGTCGACATTTTTATGCGGTTGCCAACTTAAAAACTTTGTTACATCTTTTTCTGTTACCCAGTTTTTAAACATGATTTCTGCATCATCTAATACATGTCGTTTAAGAACTAATCTATCTGTTTCTATTCTAATTGTGCCCTTATGTTCCATACGCATCCTCCACCATCAAGAAAATTCCGATTTTCCAGTTTCAAAAAAGGATTTTTCAAATTAGTCTTTGCAAATAACCTTTGAACCTTCACCATCAATTACAATTCCCTGATGGTTGTTAATAGGGCATAGATTCAAATCCGAAAACTCAGTCATTATTTTCTCGGTAACTTTCTTAAATGGTGCTGTAAGATAATGCGGAAGAACATAGAAATCAATCAAATCAAGCCCTGCATCATCTTCTTGTGAGTAGTCCTCCGGCTTTTCATCCATTTGCTCGATATATTGGATGCTTGGAGCGCATATAATTGCGCCTGCCGACTCGCCGATCATCAATTTTCCATTTGCCAATTCCTTTTTTAGCAACCCATCAGTTCTTGTTTTACGGAGTTGGTCCATAAGAAAGAAAGAATTTCCGCCGGTAAAATATATCACATCTGCATCTTCAAAAACAGACTGTATCGTTGAATAAGCCTCCGTTGAAATATCAATTTCAGTTACGATTGCTCCCAACTTTTTGAATAATTTTCGAGCCGAACCGACATAACCGGTGTAGCCTTCACGCAACGAAGCTGTTGGAATAAATGCGACTTTCTTATTTTCAATTTCTTCCTTTATCAGACTTCCTACACTTGAAAAGTGCGAACATAAAAATAGTTTCATCAATATTCTCCTTTATAAATCCCGATTTCTCAGTTTCAAAAACTGAAGTTTATTTACTTTTCTTCACAACCGGATTCTTAGAAAACATATCTTTTATTCATAATCCAATTATAAACACTCCGAAAAGTGACCATATAATAAACCCTGTCATATTGTTTCTCCTTACAAATCGAATTAAAAGCCACCATAATGAGACAATGTCTCTGTTGCAAATTCTGTACCAACTCTCATAGCCTCGTAAATATCACCAATTAACATATGAGAACACACAAAGCCTGCATGGTAGCTATCTCCGCAACCAGTAGTATCAACTATTTCTAAAGCTTCATCAGGCGGGACAAAATACTTTTCACCATTATAATATGTAACACTTCCTTTATCAGCTAAAGATGCATTAAATAGTCCTTTATACTTCTTGGAAAATGCTTCAAATATCGGAAGAATTGATTCCTCTCCACTAATCAGGAAATAATCTATATATGGTGCATATTTTTCCATCTCCTTAAAATTACGATATTCTACAAAATCCACAGCCAATCTGAAGTTATTATTCTTTTTTAAATCTATAATTTGTTCAAAACAGCCTGCCCAGAAATGTATAAATACAACCTCTGATTTTTTTATAAAGTCCAATTCGTCTTGATTCAATATCATTTTATCAACAATATCACCCGTCCATGAATCATCTTTGTAATATCTGTCACCGTCAGCCGTAAGATATGTACGATTATTTGCAGTTACTTTATCCTCTTCAACTCTTACATGGCTTACATCTATTCTCTTATCAGAAACAGAATCCATAATAAATTTTGCGTAGGAATCCTGTCCAACCGCACCCAATATTGAAACATTAAACTCCTCAAATTTTGATGCATGAACTGCAAAATTAAGGGCTTCACCACCTGCACGCAATTCATCTGTTCCATCAAAAACATCTACACAGAGGCACGGAAGTGCCACTAAATTTATCATTCTTGTACCTCCCTAAATTCCGATTGAGATTTCACCTGTTTTAAGAAATTTAATAACTGTTATATTTTATTATTAAATTCTTCGCAACCCCTTGAAAACACTGGATTTGTCGCAGGTGAGCTTTCCCTTATTATTTCCCTTGTGTTATATCGTCCCATCAGTGTTTATGCACTCTGATAAGGGCAAATACAAGGGCAAGAAAAATCTATAAGACAGTATAACACAAAATAAAAGTGACATGGTGAACTGATTGAAATGCTTCTTAATTTTTGCTACTACTGATTGATTAAATGATAAGGAGATGGGATACGATGAGAACAATATTTGCAGAATACAATCCACAGTGCAACAGCATTGATGTATATACTAATACGGGCTATATACTCCGTATTGATTGTTGGGAAGCAGAAAAAAATTTAAGAACCACACCTGGATCTGATTGTGCTTTGACATCGCTTGCAATCGATGAGCCATTAGAATATGCAAGGTTATATCTTGATGGGAATTTACAGATGTGGGTAGATGCTGAAGATTCATTAGAGTTATGATTATTCCAATCAAAATCTACTAGAATTTATTAAAAATTAGCTTCATAATTTTAAAAGGACAGCCCTATTGCTATGAGGCTGTCCTTAAAAATACAATAGATAAACCTAGATTATTCTTGCTACTATCTGATTGTTAAATTTTCTGTATTCCATATTGCAAATCTCCCTTTTCGCAATATTTTATTAGTATGAATGCCAGAATCGCTGAAAAAACACGTGCCAATACCGTACTCCACCATATCATAATCTGTCCACCAAATAAAGGTGGTAAAACAAGCATAAATATCAGCATCAATACTGGTTCAATGAATGTAAGAATGTATGACAATCCACTTTTTTCAGTAGCATAAAATCCAGCTGTCGCTATTCTGGTAATCGCAACAAATGGTAATGACACTAAAAATATAGGTACAATTTTAGAAATCTCAATACTTACTTCATAAGAAGCTCCGAAAACCCCTCCAATATTTGCTCTGTTTACATACATGATAATTCCACCACAAACAGCAAGAATTATTGCAAAAATGTATGCCATTCTCTGAACTCCTCTCAGGCTTTCTTGATCCTTCTCACCATAAAAACGGCTCATTAAAGGTTGACTTCCATCACCTACGCCCTGCAATATGAGATATATGATACAGATAATATAGGATACACATGCATAAGTTGCAATAGCTTTTTCTCCCCCATAAGAAGCGGAGAATCGGTTTATAAACACCAATGAAATATTAGGAGTCAATGCTAGCCCAAATGGTGCAAGACCTACTCTGAATATAGCGCCACACATTTCTTTTACATTTTTTAAGGATACATACACATAAAACTTTTTATTATATAATGCGTATATGATTGCAATTGCTGCAGTCACACCCTGTCCGGCTATTGTAGCTGTGGCTGCACCTTTCATGCCCATTTCATATATCCATACAAAGATAAAATCCAGAACAATATTGGTTATGAATCCACCAACCATCGCAAACATTGACCAGAAAGAGTTTCCATAATTTCTAATGAATGGCATCATTCCAGTTCCAAGAATCTGCAATATTGCTCCAAGTGCTATAATTTTGATATAATCTGTCGCATTTGTTAATATAATTCCATCTGCTCCAAGCAATCCTAAAATTTTAGACGAAAAGGAGTAAATAATTATGGTATTGATAACACTTACTATTACAAGAAGCCACCAGCTTGTAGCAATAAATTCTTCTGCCCGTTTTCCTTTCTTTTCTGCTGCATTAATTGAGTAATAAACAGCTCCTCCCATACCAATTCCTGTTCCAAGAGCCTGAATCAAAGCCACAATCGGATATGCAATATTAATAGCCGAAAGTCCAGCATCTCCTATGGTATTGCCTACAAAATATCCATCCACTATCGCATATATTCCTGATAATGCAAATGCTATAATAGATGGAATAACATATTTAAAAAATAATGATTTATGATTCATTTTTCTTACAATCTCCTTCCTTGAAAAGTCTGATAAACAGCTCTGTATTATCATTAAGACTTTCTATATTCTCTAATCCCATTTTTTCGATTACATATATTTCTTTTGAGTGCAGTTTTTCTATGATATCTTTCGTATATTCCATTCCTGATTCTGTGAGGCATATCAGCTTATTTCTCTTGTCTGAATCATCAGATACCATATTGATGTATCCTTTTTTCTGAAAATCTTTTAGTATCGTATTTACCGTTTGCTTAGGTATATTCCATTTTTCACTTATCATTTTCTGCGTGCATCTTCCATTACTTTCATAAAATGAATACAAAGCAAAAACTCCATTTGAAGACAGTCCCTGATCCTTTGACCATTCCTCATACATTGCTGTACATTCTTTCCATAAAGCATAATATCGTTGCAACTGTATTATCATATTATTATCTTTTCTCATCTTTTTTCTCCTTAAATTAGTACGAATCCGGACTTTTATAGTATAGTCCGAGTTCGTACTAATTGTCAAGGTTTATTTATATACTTTTTCTTTATATAAACAATCAATAGTCCCTTACTAAGGACAGGAAGATTATGAAATTTCTCTGTCCTCTTTTAATAATATCCTCGTTCTTCCATCCAGTCTTTCACATAACATCTGATTCCAATATAAATAATATGCGACAGTAATAGCAATACAATAAGATTTATCGGATTAGCGTTTTTAATCCATTCTCCAAAGTAAATTACAACAGCTGTACTCGTTATCGCTACCACGATACTGATGATATCCCAACAATATTTCCGGTAGATTTTTCCTACCTGATAACCAATCCCGATTATCAGCCACCCGGTTATTACGAATAAAATTGCCATGACAGTACCGGCAATCAGCCAGTACACAATCCCGGAAAGAATACTGTTAGGTATTCCACTGCTTAACTGTCCGAAAGAGTCTGCACCTGTCACAAACTCCCGAAATAAACTTCCCATTCCTTTTCCTAACGCACCGAAAAAGACGATACAGTCGTTAAGGAAAACCGGCGAAAGAATCGCAGTAAACAGTGTTGTTGTTATGCTGTACCATGCCAGTAGAAACAAGATACTTTCATAACCAATCGTCATATTTTTATATTTCTTTTCTAACTGGCTTTTACGGCTATCGCATTTTTCTTTTGCTTTCCGGTAAGCAGTACGGTCACATTTTTCACATTTCTCATAAGGCACTTTTTTCTCAACAGCTACCTCTACCGTCTTTTGGTGTGTCTGTGCATAAAGTTTTTCCTGCTCTGCTTTTTCATACTTAAATTTCCATGCCACGGCTTCTGCGTCGGCTCTTTTCCTGCTGTCTGTCTCGCTGGTCAATCGTTCCTCTGTTTGCCTTAATCTTGTCCGCAATGCTTCGATATTCTCGGCTCTGTTTTCGCTGTTCAATTTCTCGTTCAAGGTCAGCGATTCGCTTAGCTGCCTGTTTAGTTCCTGGATTGTCTGGTCTTTCTGATCCAGTTCGTCCTGCATCTGTTCGGTCATCAGCAGAAGTTCTTCCACCTGCCCGACGTTCTCTAAGTTTCTGCATTCGCTCATCGATCTCCCTCGCTTTCTCTATCTGCTGTTTAAGGTCAGCAATTCGCTGTTCTGTTTCTGCAATAAGCTGTTCTCGTTGTTCAGCTTCTGCGTTAATTCCTGCCATTGCTGATTCTCGTTTTCCAACTGTTCGATTCTGGTTTTCTGTTGCTCGATCTGTGAGAGCAGTTCTTCTGTATCTGGCAAAAGATTTAGCAGCCTGGATAATTCGCTGTTTAAGCTTTTTAAACTCTGGTTCTGCTCCTGAAAAGACAGGAGCTGTCGATCCCGTTCCTGCAATTCCTGTACCATCGCTGCCATAAAATTCTGCTGTTCCTCGATCTGGTTTATCATTGTCTCCATCATGGGAATGACTTCCCGGCTTTCTTCTAATGTCATCCAATCGCTCCTTCCATTGTGTCAATGCACCGGATACCTTTCCGAAAGAAATCTGTATTTTATCCAGCAGTGCATTTTGTCTTTTTATGATCTGATTTTCTACCACTTTCCATGACGCTGATTGTGTCTGCCCATTTTGAAATTTCTCATCAATTTTTCTGGCATCCGCGCCCTCATGGATCGTCGGTATCTCTAATTTCCCCTGCCTTGCATAAGAACGGTGGTCAATGTGATTTTCCGTTTTCAAATGTGCATTACAGACATTCGCCCATTCACTCCGCCACAGTTCACAATTTTTTTGATTGTTCCATCCGGTAGCATCGGTTAATACACGTTTCCACTGTTTACGGTTCCTTGCACCGATTTTCGGATTACCGTTTTCGTCCAATACCGGGATTCGGATTCCATGACGGGCAGGGT
>NZ_QUKK01000014.1:15852-17839 GCF_003481085.1 Coprococcus sp. TF11-13
AATACCGGGATTCGGATTCCATGACGGGCAGGGTTCTTTTTATCCTGCCACCAGTCCGGATGGGATTCATCCACCACAATATTTCCATTTTCATCTCTGACAAACTCCCAATCCTTGATTTCTTTGTTCCCCCATGAGTGGTCTGGATTGAATGGTCGCATCGTCACAAGTAAATGCACATGGGGATTTCCATCTCCTTTATCATGAATACTCCAGTCCGCACACATTCCCTTATCTACAAAGGTCTTTTGAATATATTCAGTTGTATAATCAATCTGTTCCTGTCGGCTCCATTCTTTCGGAAGCGAAAATTCAAATGACCTGCCGAGTTGTGCATCCGAGGTCTTCTCAATCTTCAAAACTTCATTCCATAAACACTGTTTCTGAAAAGTAAGTTTAAATTTTCCCAGTGCAGCATCTTTGTTATCTGCTCTTTTATATCGGGCAGATTTCTGAAACCGTCTGATATTTTCAGCAGGTACGTTCAGCCATTCCTGTGGTGCATTTTCACACATCAACAGGCTGGTATAAACGACTTCTTTTTTGGCAGTGTAGTAGCTGATCCTGCCTGTTTCTTCATTTTTCATCACATCACCATTGAGATACGCAGATGCTGATATGATGGATTTCCCTTTGCTGCGTCCAACAATCTTTACTGTATAATGAAAAATCGCCATGCTCCGTTTCCCCCTTTCTGCCGTATCCGGCTTTGATTTCCGGCAGGTAACGTTTTCCCAAAAAGAAAATGGTATCTGCCGGAACGCCCTCTGCGTAAGAGTGCCCTGTGCATAACAGCCTGCATGGAATGCGCCCCTCTGGCGAAGAGTGCCTCCTGCGGCATGAGCAGGTCTGCATGAAATGCCCGCCGACGGAACGAGCCCGGCAAGCGTAAGCGCAGACCGGTTGCCACCTGTGGCAAACTTATACGGACGACCTCTGGTTGTCCATAAGTGCGCCCTTCATGAAAAAGCAATGAAGGGAATGGAAAATCCACTCCCTCCGGCATTACACTTCCTCCGTATTCGCAACTGGCTCTTTCTGCATTGCCTTTGAGAAGAATTTCCCATTTGCTTCCTGCCTTTTTAAGAAGCCGATCAGCTTTGGGATATCATCTTCCTCAATCGCAGAACCCAGCACCGATTCCACCGCACCACCAATCTGGCAGAGCCTGTGTGTCCGCTTTTTAGTTTCCACATCTTTCTGACGTTTCTTCAGTTCCCGTTTCTGTGCTGCATACTGTTTTGCTTTCTCAAGGCTTTCCTGTTCTTTCTTTTCCAACTGGAGCATACGCTCCTCATAACTCTTTGTTGATCTTGCCATAAATATCATCGTCCTTTCTTTTTCTTCCAAACATAAGTTTCCTGTTGTCTGTCAGACGAAGTACATGGTATAATCTGTTTGCGTGTAGGTATATCATGACTCCGGTCTGATAGAACCTTTGGCGGTTTCTTCGGGAACCGCTTTTTTAAGTTGAACCGTTTCTTGTGACTGCTTTCACATTTCCCTTATCCCTCAAGTCTCTGCCCTCGTTGGCTTCCATAAAAAGTTCCAGCATATCTGTTTTGATCAGGACTTTTCTCCCGACCTTTAATACCGGAAGTTTCTTCCATTCCACCAGTTTTCTCAGGGTGTTCCTGCCGATTCCCGTATAATCAGCAGCTTCTTCAATAGATAAGGCAATCTTTCTTTGTGTCATATGACCACCTCCTTTTAAATTGCATTATGCAATTTCATTTGTGCTGTCAGTATAGCGTGTTTATATTGCTTTGTCAAGCATTATGAAATTTCATTCATTTTCTATAAATTGCATATTGCAATATATTTTGTTGCATGGTATAGTAATGACATACCGAAAAAGGAGGCACATCAGCATGAAAGATAAAGAACTACGCAAGCTGATCGGCAGCAGGGCAAAACAGCGCCGTCTCGAATTAAATCTGACACAGCCTTATGTCGCAGAGAAGATGGGAGTTACCGCTTCCACAAT
>NZ_QUKK01000015.1:0-14469 GCF_003481085.1 Coprococcus sp. TF11-13
ATCCATTCTTTTTCCGCAGTGTTACAGCAGTCATTCCGTTTTGCAGTATTTCCAAAACAGTTAATCAGTTTCAATCCGATGCAGTATATTAAGCTGAAAAAGCAGGCAGAGGAAGTTGACCTCTTTTCCGATGATGAAGTGGAAGAAGGTACACAGCCGATTTCACATGAGGATTATGAACGGCTTATCCAATATCTGGAAAAGAAAAATCCACCTGCTATTCTGCCGATTCAAATTGCGTATTATGCCGGGCTCCGTATCGGGGAAACCTGTGGTCTTACATGGCAGGACATTAACCTTGAGGAACAATGCCTGACCATAAAACGCAGTATCCGCTACGACGGCATGAAACACAAAAATATTATCGGACCAACGAAACGGAAAAAAGTAAGGATTGTTGATTTTGGAGATACGCTGACTGAAGTACTGAAAGCTGCCAGAAAAGAACAGCTCAAAAACCGGATGCAGTATGGCGAATTATATCACCGCAATTACTACAAAGAAGTGCATGTGAAAAACAGGGTATATTATGAATACTATCATCTTGACGGAACACAGGAAATCCCGACAGATTACAAAGAAATCTCCTTTGTCTGCCTGCGACCAGATGGCTCTTTGGAACTGCCGAGTACACTCAGCATTGTATGCAGATCAGTGGCAAAGAAGCTGGAAGGATTTGAAGATTTCCATTTTCACCAGTTGCGTCACACTTATACCAGCAATCTACTTTCCAATGGAGCTGCACCGAAAGATGTACAGGAACTGTTAGGACACTCTGATGTCAGTACCACAATGAATATTTACGCTCACTCAACAAGAAAAGCAAAACGGGATTCCGCAAGACTTCTTGATAAAGTAGTGAGCAATGCTTAACTAAAAATTTCCCTTATTTCCCTTGCGGATTCCGCATAAGGGCAAAGATAAGGGAAAATACATATCATTTCACTATCTAAGGGGCTGTAAGCCTTGAAAAATAAGGAAAGTTCAGGAAATCTCTCCACAAATTCCGATTTGTAAAACTGTAGCATTGATTATATCAAAGAATCATACTTGCAGCAATCCCCTTAAAACGAGAGGCAGGTGTGCCCTCCTGCCCCTCAAAAGGAAGGGAAGGTGAAAAATATATAGTCAACTGCTGTTTCCAGCAGCTATGAATCGTTACTTACCATAGAAGTCATGGTTTACTTCTGCTTTATAGTAATTACTACATGTTACAGGAGCATTATACAGTGTCGTGAGCATATAGCTTCGTATGTTGCGTACCTTTGTAGTATTATTCCGCAGGCATTCCAGCACATACTCCATCGTATGAAAATCTATCTTCTCCAATCTGCTCCGAACAACATCATATGGGAAATCATATTTATTGATACGGATTACTGGCTGTTTAACCGCTATGGTATCAACCATCAGCTCCACCAATTCGTTTATGTCCATCTTCTCTGTAGGATGGCATTGAAGCAATCCGTCATAATCAATATTATCTTTGATAAATGAGCGCACTTCATCCATCCTATCCATCGTATCAGTTTTCACGCCTGTGCCTGATGGAATGATAGGATAGGTAATCTCCTCCGTATTCTCTGTAGTATTCTCTGTATTTGTCTTACAAAACTTTGTATGAGGTGGTACATCGTTTTGTGGTAGGGTGTTACAAAATTTTGCAGGAGGGTCATACGAAATTTTGTAGAGGGTGGTACAAAATTTTGTAGGAGGGTCATACAAAGTTTTGTATGAGGAGGTACAAAATTTTGTAACAGACTTATTTGCTTGGTTTTCAGCCTGTTTTTGTATTTCTTCCCCTGTGTTTTCTACATCTTCGTCATCTCCTGGTATGTTCAGATATGTACATGTGTAAAGTCTATCAACGCATAGATCAATATACATGACATTATTTAAAACCATTCCGCTATTTGTTTCTATGTTACGGAATTCACGACGGATCACACCGATTTCCTCTAGTCTGTCAAACGCTGCCTTCACACTTCTCCGTGATTCTCCAAACTGCTCGGCAAAATCATTGTAGGTTTTCTGTAGCAAATCCTCTCGAAACTTTTTTCTGTAACCAATTGTCATGCCGCTATGCTCGTCCCGTACTTCCACAGGACGATACCAATACACGATTTCCGACAACACACAGATAGCGAGAAGGTATGGCTTGCCATTTTCACGCAAAATTGTTTTATACCAATTTACCGGTGTAACATTGCCACTAATGCTCATCTCTGCCAGCGCATCCACCGACGCATTACCGGTATTTACAATATTAGTCATGCCCTCTCACCTCTTTTCTTCCATTCATCTAAGAGGTTTATTATAACCTCTGTAATCTTTTCTTCCGTATATCCTTCATCAAAGTAGTCATCCAATCTGTCTGCCTTGAACGTTACCTTTCTCGGCTTTGCTAACACCTGTTCCGGAAGCATGATGTTCCTCACTTCTTCCTGTGTAAGCATATTTTCCCGGCAGGATGCCTTTAGTCTTGCCGACTGCTCTATATTAGGGAATATATTCCTGTCGAGTATTATATCGAGTACCCACTGCTGCTGCTCCTCGTTCAGATACGAAAGATCAACACCCTGAATAAAACCAATCTTTTTCCTGTCAACAAAGTCAAGCAGTTCATCAGAGAGCTTTGCAAGTCTGATATATCGCTGAATCTTCTTTGCGTTCTCGCCGGTTTCCTCACTCATGATATCAAGGCTACTACCCTTATCTCCCTTAATGCCCTGATGTTTCATGGCATAGTAACGCATACTATACGCCCTTGCCTTTTCGCTTGGAAAGATATCTTCTCTCTGAATGTTACTGTCCACCATGACAATGGTAGCTTCATCATCATTCAGATTGCGAATGAACATCGGCATGGTATCAAGACCGGCAAGTTCACAGGCAGCCTTTCTTGTGTGTCCGGCAATGATTTCATAACCACCCTGCGGTCGCATTCTCGCAATCCCTGGAACAAGCACGCCATACTGTCTGACACTCTCTACCATTTCCTCCAGCTTATCTTCATGAATCTGAAACGGATGATTTCTGAATGTATGCAGACTTGCTAAAGGTATTTCTCGGATTTCACCACCATTTGCATTTGCCTGTTCCAGATTTTCGTTTGTACCAAACAGATCGTCAAATGATTTCATCTTTATCTTGGAAGCACTATTGGATTTATTCATCTGCAAGCACCTCCTTTGCGAGCTTCTTATACGCCGCCGCAACTTTTCCTCTTGGGTCATGCTTGAATATACTCACACCCTCTGCGGAAGTCTCTGCCGCTCTCACAGAATGTGGGATAACCGCACCAAACACACGGACATTTTTGCCATAGATTTCTTCCACCATGGACTTGATTTCCTTTGCGTAATTGGTACGTCCAACCATCTTTGTAAAAACGATTCCCTCTATTCCAAGGTTAGGGTTCAAATATTTCTTAGTCCTGCCAAGAGTGGTAATAAGCTGCTGTAAACCCTTTATGGAAAGGTACGCTGCTTCTATCGGTATGATGACTGAATCAGCTGCAGTAAGGGCATTCATTGTCACCATGCCAAGGCTGGAATTGCAGTCAATCAATATATAATCATAAAGATTTCTTACACTTGTTATGTACTCTTTCAATATGTACTCTCTCCGCATGGTATTTACTAATGTGACTTCCAGTCCGGAAAGTTCGATATTGCATGGAAGAAATGATACTCCCTCCTCATGCACGATAACACCTTCCCTCTTTCCATAATCTTCTTCATTGATTACTTTACCCATGATCGTCGAGAGTGTCACATCAAGCTCATCCGGCTCTTCCACACCCAGACTTGAAGAAAGGGATCCCTGACTATCCGCATCTATAAGTAGTACCTTCTTACCTTCTCTTACCAAACCTATACCTAAGTTTACGGTTGTCGTAGTCTTTGCCACGCCGCCTTTTTGATTCACGATTGCTATTACCTTACACATACCGTTGTACCTCCATTCCTATCGAATCACCATGCCACTTCCTACATAGTGACATTTTTCTTCTACCTGCATAACGTTACTTGGTTTCTTACCAGAATCCTTTTTTTTTCTTGATACTTCTGCATACACACGTTTATATTTATCTGTTCCAACATTATCGAAAAAAGTCGAAACATTATTTACTTCAAATCGTTTATCTCTCTGAAGTAAACGTACAAACCAACGTATGTCATTTTTTGTCCCTTGAAGCCTTATCTTTAACATATAGACACCTCCTTGAATAGAAAAATAAAAGGCAGGGATATTCAATATTTGTAATTAAATATCCCTGCCAAATTGGCTATTTTATTCACTTTTATTCATCAAAGAATATTGTGTCCCTCGTGTCGACTCTATAGCCGACAACGACATGAATTCTGTCCACTATCTGCTTTTTATGCCTTTTCACATCGGTTCTGCCGAAATTGAAAAAGCTGCAAAAGTGCGTAAATTCAAGGATTTTCACGAATCTGTACGACGTAGCCCTATTATAGTCTCCACAAGAGTTGTCTCAAGGAACACATCACCAACCACAAGCTTGCCATACTCTGTCACATCCTTGAATGCAACAGGCACAACATTCGGCTAACCATCTGAGCATGTGGCAAGATCCCACATTTCATTTTTTAATAATTTTATCACTGATTCTGTAAGCATAAGCACATCTCCTTTGTTTTTGATGCACCCATGATATTATATCTGCTCCCATCTGGTAAGATATCAGCAAATTTATGAGTTACTAATAAATTTGATAGCTTACTGATATTTTAGCATTTCCATAATCCATGCAGGTTACAATATGCATATACTTCTTCTACCTGTTCACCATCGCAAAGGCAAAAATCTGCTACCGGCTCCTGCCCTGGATTTAACTGTTTTCTGTATATTCCCTGGTTTGTATTTAATGTAATCCACTCAATGAAATGCTCTTCAAGCATTGGATGTTTTGTCTCTCCGACCACGACATGAACATGACTGCCTTCTATAGTATATACAGGTACATGCTTCTCGACAGCAGCATCTGTCACTCCGGCTTTTAATTCCTGCATAGGTTCTCCGCAACAAATTACAGGTACACCCTTATCCTTTACCTTTTCAACAATGTTTCCACAATGCTTACATATATAATACTTTACTTCCATGCCTTTTTCTCCTTCCATGTGTAAAATTTATAATTCAATTGTCTCCATAATCTTTTTCAATGAATCTGCAGATTCCTTAAGCTTTAACGTTTCCTCGCCACTTAAATTAATAGGTATATCAGACTCAATACCATCTGCACCTACAATAGCTGGCATACTTAACGATACTCCGTCAATATCATATACTCCATGAATCATGTGTGATACAGGAAGTATTGATTTTTCATCTCTCATAATCACTTCGCAGATTCTTTTTACAGACATTGCAATTCCATAATATGTAGCGTGCTTTTTGTTTATAATCTCATAAGCACTGTTCTTGACTGCTGTAGCTATTTCTGCCGTGTTTTCCTTGTGCTTGTAATGTCCACGCATTTCACACATTTCACTTAATGGAACACCAGATACATTGGCTGATGACCATGCTACAACTTCGCTGTCTCCATGCTCACCTACTATAAATGCATGAACACTCCTGCTGTCCACAGATAAATGCTCACCAAGCTTATATCTTAATCTGGCACTATCTAACACAGTACCCGATCCAATAACCCTGTTTTCTGGAAGTCCTGATAACTTTATGGCTACCTGAGTCAGGATATCTACCGGATTCGCAACTACAAGCATGATACCTGCAAAATTTCTCTTTGCTATTTCAGGAATGATTGACTTAAATATTGCTACATTTTTATTTACGAGATCAAGCCTTGTCTCTCCCGGTTTCTGTCCCGCTCCGGCAGATATGACAACAATTGCAGCATCAGCCACATCATCATAATCTCCGGCATATATTTTCATCGGACTCGCAAATGGAATACCATGACTGATATCCATCGCTTCTCCTTCTGCCTTGTTCTTATCTGCATCGATAAGGACAATCTCTGTAAACAAGCCACTCTGCATTAAAGCAAAGACTGACGCAGAACCGACAAAGCCACAGCCTATCATTACTGCTTTTTTTGAATTAATCACTTTCTTCTTCGTAATAATCTCATCTCCTTAATAATTCTCTTCATGTACTTCAAAATAGCTCTGTGGATGATTACATACCGGACATACTTCAGGCGCCTTAGTTCCTACCACAATATGTCCGCAGTTACGGCATTCCCATACCTTAACTTCGCTCTTTTCAAATACCTGTGCAGTTTCAATATTCTTAAGAAGTGCACGATATCTTTCCTCATGGTGCTTCTCAATCTCACCTACTGCCCTGAATTTTGCTGCAAGCTCAGGGAAACCTTCTTCTTCAGCTGTTTTCGCAAAGCCTTCATACATATCTGTCCACTCATAATTCTCGCCTTCTGCAGCTGCTGCCAGGTTTTCCTTTGTATCACCAATTCCTGCTAATTCCTTGAACCACATCTTTGCATGTTCTTTCTCATTATCTGCGGTCTTTAAAAATAATGCAGACATCTGCTCATAGCCTTCCTTTTTCGCTACAGAAGCAAAATAGGTATACTTATTTCTCGCCTGAGACTCTCCTGCAAATGCCTCCTGTAAATTCTTCTCTGTCTGTGTTCCTGCATATTTGTTTACTGCCATCTCTTTTACCTCCGTTTTCTTTACTATTTTTCTCCCTGCATTTCGGGCAAATTCCTTTAAATGAAATATCATAATCCAAAAATTCAATTCCATGAATGTTACGAATTTTTTCCAGCAAATTCGGTAATTTCATCCATATCCGCATCAAAAATCTCACTGCACTTTACGCACCTGACATGGTAGTGATTTCTCAATGCGAAATCAAACCGGTTCGGTCCATCGGGAACTTCAACCTTTCTTGATGCACCTTTCTCTACCAATATATCAAGATTTTTTTGAATGGCATTTCTTCTGCTTGTTGCCATTCGTTATTGGGATTAGTTCTTAATAAGGATTATATTCTGTTTTTATTTTATTGTCAAGAAAATAGTAATAATTCTCATTCTCTGACTTTCCTCTTTGCATTTTCTTAATCTCAGAGAAGGGTATGATGAAAAAGAATTGAAAGATGCAATCATGGATAATTCCCAAAAAATTCTGCTTGAATTAGATCGTGAATTTGCTTTTGTCAGCAAAGAATACCCTTTTTTGTCGGAGATGCTAAAAATTTATTGATATGCTGTTCTACAACATACAAAAACACCGTTATGTTTTAATTGAAGTCAAGACAAGGGCATTGATTCCGGAGATATGGGACAATTAGGAACTTACATTGACAGTCGCTTTCGCCAGTGCTAGTATCTGTATTAGTTAGGTGTGTCTAACGTACTTGATTTTAGCACATTAACAAACAATTGGGAGAATATTTTTATGAAAATTTACGAATTCGGGGATAAAAATAAACCGAGCATCATGCTCTTTCCTGGCACCTGCTGCTATTGGAAAACCAACTTTGGACACGTTCTTGATGGGCTTCAGGAGCACTTTCATACTCTGGTTGTCAGCTACAGTGGATTTGACGATACGGAGAATTCTACATTTATTTCAGAGCTTGACGAAGTTCTGAAGGTTGAGAACTACATCAAAGATAAGCTTGACAGAAAGCTGTTTGCAGCATACGGCTGTTCCCTCGGAGGTTCATTTGTCTCTCTCCTGATCGGGCGTCAGAATATACATATAGATCATGGGATCATTGGTTCCAGCGACATGGATCAGGCGCCAAAGTGGCTGGCAAAGCTTGAGACAGCCATCATGATGCCTATGTTCTATCCTTTTATCACCGGCAAGGAAAGCGGTCTTCTTAAAAAAGTATTTGAGAAGAAAATGAACGAGGGAAATGACAGTTCTGAATATATGAAGGAATTCATGGAGATCATGGGAAAAGGAAGCGGAATAGACTTTTCATTCATATCCAAGGAGTCCATGAAGAATCAGTTCTGCACCGACCTATACACAAGCGTTGGAGAACACATAAGCGTACCCGGAACTACTATCCACGTATTCTACGCCAAGAAAATGGGTGTGAAATATCTTGAGCGTTACAGGAAGTGTTTCGCCGATCCGGATATCTGTGAATTTGATCTGCAGCACGAAGAACTGCTGCTTGACGCCGACCGCTGGGTTCATGAGGTCTGCAGGGTGTGCGGCATAAACTGATCTGCTCCTTTCTTAGGTCTGAATAAATCTTTCATATCTGTTTTCTCTATCTCCAGCAGCTTGATCTTCTTGTCTATTCCACCTGCATAACCGGTCAGACTTCCATTTGTACCGACTACTCTGTGACACGGGATGACGCTTGATATTGGATTGTGACCAACAGCACCGCCAACCGCCTGAGCAGACTTTTAAAACAGATCACCCCTCTTGAAGCATTTTTCTCAAATCGCCAAATGTCTCGGATGCAGGGGCAACCCTGACATTTCTCACATCATCTTCTGCCTCAGCCAGAATTTCTAGCAGTTCTATACGAACATTCATGTTTTTATACTCTTCATATGACATAACCACATCATCTCCTCTGACACAACCTCAAATCAATATTAATCTGAGTCTCTCCTACTTCTTAACAACCAAATGCACGACCCCTGCAAATGAAAGTACAATGATCACCACATATACGATCAGTGTAATCAAGTGTCCATCCTGCCAGTTGTCCACCGCAAGCAGAGTCCATAGTGCGCCCTGAACCAACTGCGTTGCAATCTGTATCTTCTTATTACCCTTATTCTTACAGCTTATTATAAGTAATATTATGTAAACAACAAGACCTATACTCAGTAAAATGCTCATCACAAATATAACCACCTTTCGTCTGTATACTCATCTAGTTAGTTTTTCCTAACCAACTTCATTTTAGCACTAATTATTTTAAATTCAATCAGACAAATTCATAAGTTATATTAAGTATGATGAACAGCACAAATTTAAGAGGATGGTGTATTTCCTCAGTAATACTCCCACCCTCTAGTGACTGATTTTTCTGTTGTCCGAACAACGAGACCGACCCTTACGTTCGGCATTGGAGCAAAGTTTTTCGCTGCCTGCCAGCGTCCTGTATCTTTCGCAACAGGATAGGTCACAAGTAATGTAACCTCGGATTGAATCGTGTCAGCCCACGTTGTTCTCATTATGCACTGACACCCAGCGAAATTCAATGAACCTGTAATTAAGTTTTGCCATTTCATCATAACTGCACACAAAGAAAGCCGGTCCAAGCACAAAGAACCGGCTTTATATAAGTGGAGGAAGGTTTTCTATCCACTTATACGCTATATTATAAAATCAATACGAAGATAGTTTCTTTAAATATTACCATCCCAGCTTCTGGCAGATCTCAGTCCAGGCTTCATCGTCTATCTCCTCATCACGGAAAAGTTTTCTCTTATCATCCTCTGTGATCATGCGAAGTACCTTACATGGATTTTCCGCTGCAACTGCCCAGTCTGGGATATCCTTTGTAACAACACTTCCTGCACCAATTATGGCGTTACTTCCAATATGCACGCCAGGGCTGCCGCCAATCCACATGTTATCTCCAATGGTCACTTCCTTGCCATACTCCCACAGAGCACTGCGCACATCAGGATATATCGGATGACCCGCTGTGTATATCTCTACATTTGGCGCCATGAAACAATTGTCACCTGTGGTCACCTTTGCAACATCAAGGATTGTACAGTTGTAATTTGCAAAGAAGTTCTTGCCCACTTCTATATGTGAACCGTAATCGCAGTAAAATGGTGGGTTGACACAAGCTCAATCAGACTTGCCAAACAGCTCCTTTACAACCTCTGATATGCCGTTGAAATCCGAGCGTTCCATGAAGTTTAGCTTCTGCAATTTCCAGCCTACATAAGGATGGAACAGCTATCCCTCTATCCCGACTACAGAGGTGTCAGCCACTGGCATGAGTGGCATACGCCTGTGGATTTTCCGGTACGAGCTATTTCTGTGAGTTGTTTCACAGGCACTATGGGATTACGCCGAATGAATATAGGAAAGAGAATTTATAGTTTTATGATTCTCTTTGCTCTCCCAACAGTAAACTGAATTATTGGCCCCGATACAATCACAGTAACAACCGTACACACACCAAACTTTCCCCCAAGAATCACGCCTATCACAACCATGGCGGCATCAAGTATCATTCTGACTTTCTTCACCTGCCAGTGATTCTTCTCAGCAAGCGCAAATGTCACGGCCTCATATGAACCACGCCCAAGGTCTGCTGCCGCATACAGTCCTGTTCCCACCGCAAACAACACAATTCCGACGAGCATGATCAACATATTGAGCCACATGTATTTGCTGTAGACGTGCATTTGCGCAAACAGATCAACACACAGACTGTAAACGATCTGGTAAAGTATCGTTCCTATATGTATCTGCGATCTGTCATATATGAGCACAAAAAGTATCATTATCACCGCCACGATGAACGATGCTGCTCCGATACTCACATGAAACGTACCGGATATTCCCTGCCATAATACCGCAAGCGTTGCACCGCCAAATCCGGCATACAATGCCAGGGTTATACCATATGCGGCAATAACTGAACCAATTATTATAACAGTTATCTTCTTTATCCACTCTCTTTTACTCATACAACCTCCTGTTGCCAAATAAAAAGACTATAGATAAAACTGTTATGTTCAGAAACAGCAAAATCTATAGTCTTCTTACGTGCCGAGACAAGCTCTTTTTAATTGTTGCTATACTATATCATTTATAACTTTTTGTCAATAACTGGTATTTCATCCCCTACCACCTGGATACAAATTCAAGAGTCTTGTCAATTAAATTCTCTCCTATGCCTGAAAAGCATTTATTTCTTCTATCATCTTACTGACCGCCAGGGAATATGGAATGTTTCGTCTCCAGGCAATCACAGTACTTGTCGTAATTTCAGGAAAAATTTTTCGTTGTACAAGAATGTCATCTCTCCAATACTTTGCAGCACCTTCGATTGATATCGGATACCCCAATCCATTTGCTGCCATGACTCCGGCATTAGTTCCAAGATTACTCGTAAAAGCAATCTGCAGTTTCGAAAAGTCTTTTCCAAACCAATTGGCGAGTTCACTTTGAACATTTCCTCTTTCGGGCAGGATCAATGTTTTTCCTATGAGATCTTCCTTTTTTATAAACTCTTTTTTGGCTGGGTAATATGCAATTGTTCTGCTGCTTTTGTAAAGCTCTGTTCCTTTGCTACTGTCAGAAAATAGCGTAATAGTCTTAATTCCATATCATTAAAGTCCTAATCTTCCCTTGTTTTTTTCAAACCTTTTAATCAATTCTTTTCCCGTTACTATAATTTCATTTCGCCAGGGATGACCAAAGATTCCACAATTCCATGTGCTATCAATAAAAAAATAATAATCTCCATCCGGATAATATGTTGGAAAATACACTTGACATTGTCTATCAGGATCATAATAGTTATAATTCATAGAAATATCTTCCATTGGCGAGAATTCAAAACAATCATGATTCCAGTCTAAGGCATACATTTTTTCCAGTCCTAATTCCTTCAAAATTGAATTGATTATCTTCTCTTGTTCTTCACTCCAGGGAGTCGCTTTATGATACTTTTTTGTATCGCCTGGTATTATAATCCATTCGCCAGTTATGTCTGTTCCCGGCTTAAACTTAAATTCACTATTTAATTTATCCCATAAAATGATTGCTTCATCTTTAGATATAACTCTCAATATATATTCCCCTTCACACATAAAATAAGAATTTACCGCAGAGCAATACTACACCCGCTTTGTTATTTATCATAGCATCACGCTATGACAAACTGATCATCCATTTGCGCTTTCTAAAAATAGCCAGCGATACGGCTAATCTGAATATTTCTTCCGTAGTGAGCAATGTGTACACGCCTATAATTCCCCATTCGAATACATATGCCGCGAGCAGACACAGTGGAATTCCGATACACCATGTGCCAACAACATCAATGATCATGATGATTTTTATGTTGCCTCCACTTCTTATGATTTCTCCTCCAAGTATCAATAAATAATTCAGCCCTGTGTTTACAACAACCGCACCATCGCGCATTGCCTCAATGCATTCTATAGCAGTCTTTGCCCTGAGGGATGCATCCTGATGAATCGTCGTAAGTGCAGGATTACTTTCTCTGCTTGCCATATTGTCATCAAATCCAATGATCTGGATATCCTTTGGAGTTTTTATGTTCTTTCCCTGTAAGAACCGCATAAACTCAAGCGCATAAAAATCTGACACTACAAAAACAGCCGTAACCCTGCTCTCTAAAAGCTCTGGCAATTTGTCCTGATAAAAGCGAGTTCTCTCTTTTTACGTCTTTGGAATCTCCCATATCATGGTAACTCCCGGCTCAAAGGATGCACAAAACCCTTCTATTCGCTATTTATCCATGCATATAAAATTATCCGCTATACTGTCTATTTTTATATCTATCAACCCCTTAAATTAGACATCGACCTTATATTTCTCATGAAATAAACTCTCTCCTCTTGTCCCTAATTCTCTCATAAATATCAATCGCCTTGTTAAATCCTTTGCCCAGTAATTCATCACATGCTTTATTCAACGCATACGGAAACGCATTTGCCAAATAATCAAACCGCTTCATGGCCATTTGCTCTCCTAGTCCAATATTAGCCGCTTCTCTTCTAAATGAATCTCTGGTGATCTTTTCGATATCATACTCATTTCCAATACTAAATGCCATATCTCTGGTACTGCTTGTATATATCACAGTACTCAATATGTCATATGCCGGTGCCAAACGTACTGTTTTCAACTCTTCATCATAAAGCAATGAAACATTTTTGATATGATTATCTGTATTGCCTATTAAGTAATTAAATATACATATATCCCACATTTTCAATTGATCTGCTATCGGGTTGAACGATTTCTGTCTTATGATCTCAAACATCATTTTTAAATATCCGGCATTATCACTCTCATATTTGTTATGCGCCGAAATTCCCATCGCCTGAGAAAAATCTTCCTGATGTAACCTGTACGGAACATTTAACCCGTTGATTTTTTTTAATCCGTCCTTTATTGCACGATCATATCTTTTAGTTGCTAACAGAACTTCCTCATCTCTGCCATCACCGACATTAACTATAAAACTTTCAGGAATCTCTATTCCCATATTTCCTGCCGTCATCATACACAACTGCTCATTTGT
Source organism: Coprococcus sp. TF11-13 (assembly GCF_003481085.1). NCBI lineage: Bacteria > Bacillati > Bacillota > Clostridia > Lachnospirales > Lachnospiraceae > Coprococcus > Coprococcus sp. TF11-13. The sequence continues at coordinate 13,252 of NZ_QUKK01000015.1, forward strand.
AACTATTCCGTCAAGCCTTACATGACTTTGCTTTACTATATGTGTACTTGGCGCTGCCCCTTTTGGTAAATACCAATCTTTATTATTTTCATCATAATATAACCCAACCTTTCCAGATGCTCCCGCAAGTGACAAATGTGACTTTGTGACTAACTCCGCAGTCTCCATTGCTCCTTCTCTTGCCAACTGACTAACCTCATCAATTGTCAATTTCTGATAATCTGCATTTACTACTTCGTTATTCTCATCTGTAATTTTTATTGCTCCCAGACACTCATTACCTAACCCGGCTAATAATGACAGATAATTATTTGCGTCTGTATGCAATAACCCAGCCACACATCTTCTGGTAAATCCCTCAGGTAACAAACCTTCAAAAAAATTCCTTGTATCATCAACGGAAAATGCGTTTTCAGATAATGGCAAATGTATTGATACCGGTCTGGCTATGTTACCAGATAGATACTCTTCTGCATATGAAAATCTAGCATCTTCTTCATTTTCTCCAATTATACGGCCAACATATGTCTGCAATCCACCAATCTCTATCCAAACCCCCAAATTTCTCATATTCTAACCTCTCTTTTCTACGAGAATATCCATTCCCAGTAAATTGATAATTATAATTGCCTTTCCGATTTCTGCTGTAGCCTTACCTCTTTCCAAATCCGAAATAAAACTTACACTAAATCCTGTAAATTCTGCTATATAAGCCTGAGTATATTTCAGTTCTTTTCTTCTTATTCTGATTGCCTCACCCAAAGATTTTGAATCTATTATTTTCATACATATTCCTCGTCTTTCTATATCAAATTATCAACACATAACTTCATACGCATCATATGGCCGTACGGCTAAATTATATATATACGCTTTGCAAATAAGCCGTACGGCTAATTTTGTATAGTTCTTATTATACAATAAGCCGTACGGCTAAGTCAACTTTTCTTATATAAATAAAAACGCCAGAAGCCTTGTAAAATCAAGGTTTCTGACGCCTAACAAACAGGGGATGAGAGAATCGAACTCCCACCAAAAGTTTTGGAGACTCCTATCATACCATTTGACCAATCCCCTATATACAGAAAAAATTTAACACCTGCTGCAGCGTTAAATTTTCCCGGTACTTTTTTATTCTGTACCTTCAGAATTTCACACAGAAAGAGGTATCTTCTAAAGCTTATCTCTTAGAAACCTCTAAGGATAAGTCCTCGACCT
>NZ_QUKK01000016.1:0-11051 GCF_003481085.1 Coprococcus sp. TF11-13
GATTGAGATTTCACCTGTTTTAAGAGATTTAATAACTGTTATATTTTGTTATTAAATTCACTGTAAATCCTTGAAAACACTGGATTTATCGCAGGTGAGCTTTCCCTTATTGTTTCCCTTGTGTTATATCTTCCCATATAAGTTTACGAACTCTGATAAGGGAAAATACAAGGGCAAGAAAAATCTATAAAACAGTATAACACAAAATAAAACTGACATGGTGAACTGATTGAAATGCTTCTTAATTTTTACAATTAATGGTTGATTGAATAATAAGGAGATGGGATACGATGAGAACAATATTTGCAGAATACAATCCACAGTGCAACAGTATTGATGTTTATACCAGTGCCGGCTATATGCTTCGCATTGACTGCTGGGAAGCTGAAAAGAATTTAAAGACTACCGATACGTCAAGCAGGGTTACAAGCTCATACAAAATCTGCAAACTTGGGTGCTGCCCGCTGTTTTCAATGGACGCGATATATCGCGGCGCAATGTTCAGCTTATCCGCTAACTGGTTGCGGGAAATTCCCTTTGCTTTTCTTGCCGCTTTGATAGCCTGTCCGAAAGCCTTAAAATCAAACTTTTCTTTGCTCTGCTTCATAATCATTTCACCCAACTACATTGTATATTTCATCTCTCTTTCAAGATATGATTACACGCATCATAGTATGGATAGAAATAGAGCATATCATGTACTTGCTATTATTCGGTTATCCGAGTATAATTATATTGATAATGTTTGAAGAAAGGACGGTTACGATATGGAATATATGTCTTGTCCCGAAGCAGCGGAAAAATGGGGTATTTCTGAACGGCGTGTGCAGATACTTTGTAAAGAAAATCGAATACCTGGTGTTTCAAAAATCGGTTATATGTGGTTGATACCCAAGAGCGCAGTAAAACCATTTGATAAAAGGATAAAAAGGAGTGTAGACAATGAATGAAAAAATTTTAGTTGTAGATGATGAAAAAGAGATAGCAGATTTACTTGAAGTTTATCTTAAAAACGATAATTATATAGTACACAAATATTACAATGGAATTGAAGCATTGGAATGTATTCAGAAAACGGAAATTGATTTGGCGATATTGGACGTTATGCTTCCTGATATAGACGGATTCCGTATTTGCCAAAAAATTAGAGAAAATTTTTATTTCCCTGTTATTATGCTTACAGCTAAAATTGATGATGGCGATAAAATAATGGGGCTAACAATAGGTGCCGATGATTATATAACAAAACCTTTTAATCCCCTTGAAGTCATTGCAAGAGTGAAAACACAGTTAAGACGCTATCAGAAGTACAACAATCCAACAAAAAAGCAGTTTTTTCCAAAAAGTGAATATGACATTAGAGGATTGATTATCAATAAGGACACGCATAAATGCTTTTTGTTCGGAAAAGAAATATCTTTAACTCCTATCGAGTTTTCAATCCTTTGGTATTTATGTGAACATCAAGGCAAAGTTGTTTCAACTGAGGAACTATTTGAAAATATCTGGAAAGAAAAATATTTAGATAATAACAACACCGTAATGGCACATATAGGGCGGCTTAGAGAAAAATTAAATGAACCCGCCAAAAATCCAAAATTTATCAAAACAGTTTGGGGGGTAGGTTATGAAATTGAATAAAAATGAACAAAATTATCTGCTTACAATCCTGTTTAAAAGTTATATCTTACAGAGTGTAATTTGTTCGGGAATTATCTTAGTGTGTACGGTTTCGTTAGATATGGGACTTACTTGGGTACTGGATAGATATGTGGAACATTACTACCTGATATATAGGGGACTTTATGTTTATATGGTAGGGCTTATATTATGGGTAGTTTGCATTTTGTATTTGACTTATAAACTTTTGAAAAAGGTTGTTAATTATGTCTACGAGTTACAAGCTGCAACAGGAAAACTATTTGATAAATCAGTAGATTATATTGAACTCTCACCGGAACTAAGCGAAATTGCTATCAACATAAATCGCTTAAAGCAAGAAGCAGAAAACAATGCGCGACTTGCACAGGAAAATGAACAGCGCAAGAATGATTTGATTATGTACCTTGCACATGATTTGAAAACGCCGCTTTCTTCCGTCATTGGCTATCTAACACTACTGCATGATGATGAACAACAAATATCACAGGAGTTAAGAGAAAAGTATCTTTCTATTTCTCTTGATAAAGCAGAACGTCTTGAAGATTTGATAAACGAGTTTTTTGAAATCACACGATTTAACTTATCTAACATAACATTACAATACAGCAACATAAATTTGACCCGTTTATTAGAACAACTTATCTATGAATTTAAGCCCATATTAAAGGAAAAAAATTTGAAATGTACTCTCAATAGTACAAGCGACATTATGCTACATTGCGACGCAAACAAAATACAACGTGTGTTCGATAATCTCTTGCGTAATGCAGTAATTTACAGTTATACAGATACAGAAGTTGCAATAACCACAGAACTTCAAGAGAACACTATTGTAATTACTTTTGAAAATTTTGGGAATCCTATCGCAGAAGAAAAACTAAAACTAATATTTGAGCAGTTTTACCGAGTTGACACATCAAGAAATACTACAAGTGGTGGTGCCGGATTGGGACTTGCGATTGCGAAACATATTGTAGAACTACATAAGGGGACTATTGTTGCTCATAGTAAAGACGAGTGTATAAAATTTATAGTTACACTTCCACTTTCGTAGGAAAATCGTAAGAAATTCCGTAGCAAAAAAGAGGATTTTCTTGCGAACAATCATCAAAATTAAGGCTTTTATTTTGATACAATTATTGTATCAAGGTGAAAGCCTTTTATCTTTAAACGAAATATAATATACAATAACAAGGAGGTATGTTGGTGAAATACCAAAATCGAATTATGGCGTTACCTATGCTATGTATGATAATAATTGTGTTATCTGCCTGTTGTTTTGACGAGCAGAAAAATGAAACCAGTAACGTAAATCCAAAAGTACAATCCGTTGAAACGGTATCCGTTACTCGCGGTAATCTTACTCCAACGGTATCTGCTCACACAACTATTATTCCGGCTTTGGATTTTGTTTTATGTTCTTCTGTTGAGGGTACTTTTGAAGCCTGTTCCTCAGCCGGCAACAAAATTACTGAGGGTGGTGTGATTGGGAAAGTATCTGAAGAAGAAATAAAATCCCCAGTTGACGCAACGATTCTTTCTATTATCTCATCTAATGAGAGTGTTCCCAAAAATTATCCCTTAGCAACAGCTAAGTACACAGGTTTTGCTCTCAATATTGAAGCTGAAAATTTTTTGAAAATATTGCCGGAAAATGCAGCATTAAAAGCAAAGTTTCAAGTAGTTGATGGTGTGGGACCTACGGAAGCGATTGCAGTTGTAGTACCAGTATCAGAAAATGCAGAAAGCACATTGCAATGTTTAATTGGAAAAGATATTGATGTAAAACTCGGACAAAGTGCTACCGTTGTCATAACAGCCGAAACTAGAAAAGATGTGCTTTTGTTACCACTTTCAGTCATTGCGGGCAGACAAGGTAAGGGAATGGTAACCGTAATAAATGACGGAAAACAAATTCAAACAGAAGTTATGCTGGGTGCAACTGATGGTGCATATATAGAAATATTGTCGGGTGTAAATGAGGGCGATACAATTTCTTCTATTCCCCCAAACCTTGACCCAAGGAGTAATTTGTAACATGGAAAAAACGAATGGAGGAAATTTAATTCAAATAAAAAACTTGGTAGCGACTGTTAATTTGAATAATGGTGATACCTTAGTAACTGTAAACAAAGCAAATATGGAACTAAAGCGAGGAAACAGCTATGCTATTGTAGGCAAATCGGGTTCAGGAAAAACAAGCCTTATATCAATTATAGGTTTACTCAACCACTCATATCAAGGCGAATTTCTTTATAATGGTATGTCTGTTTCCACTTTAACAGATAGCCAGCTATCTATGCTTCGAGCAAGTAATATCGGTTTTGTTTTTCAAAACTATTCTTTAATTAAACATTTAAGAGTTTGGGAAAATATTGAGCTTCCTTTACTTTATTCCAAAAAGAAAATGAATACAAGACAGCGGAAAGAAGCAATACGAAATCTTTTGCAAAGTGTTGGATTAGAAGGAAAAGAAAATGATTATCCATCTAATTTATCAGGAGGCGAACAACAAAGAGTGGCGATTGCCCGCGCACTTGCAGTATCGCCGGAAGCCATTTTATGTGATGAACCTACTGGTGCTTTAGATAAAAAAACCGGAAAACAAATTATGGACCTTTTACATCAAGTTGTGCTTAAAAATGGCATTATGCTTTTAATAGTAACTCATGACCTCGATATTGCAAAGACTTGTAATACAATTTTTGAAATGGACGGAGGGAGGCTTCAATGTGTTAAATATGATTCTTAAAGACCTTCGTATTTCTCCTCTCCGCAATATTTTAACCAGTATTTCTATGCTTGTAGGAATTATAGCAATGATAGGTTCCGTTTTGGTTGGTACTCTTGGTAAAGAGTATTTAATTTCTGTTAATGCACAGATATACGGTTGGGTTCCAACATACTCCTTTTCAATAATGGATTGCCGTTTTGAAGATGCCGCTAAAATGCAGAATTTTTTGACAAAAGTACAGCAATTAGATGACTCGATAGCCGTTACTCTGTCTATGCAGGAAAATATAAGCTTTGCACCGATTCCATCCCTTTCATCATTGAAAGATAAAAATGACACACTTTATAAAGATTTTATACCTGTTGATGTCATTTTCACAACAACAGGTTACAATAAAGTCTATAATTTACCTATGTCATCGGGAAATTGGTTTTACTCCTCCGAAACAAACAATATTCTTTGTATGGTAGTAAATAAAGAGGCTGAATCCTATTTCAATACTTCGTATGCCGTAGGTAATCCAAAAAACAGCCTTGCATTAACACCGTTTAACGTAACTGGGATTGTAAATGACGGAAAGGATATACCTACAATCTATATTGACGTACAAGCAATAGAACAGCTTGTTCCTAATATGTGGCAAGTACAAAGTGCAAATATTTATTGGCACATGACTAATGGACTTACAACAAAACAAATGTATTCTGCCTTACAAGATATTTTGAAAGAAACAATAGGAGGTCATTTAGAAAATACAGGAAGAAGCGATATTGGTAATGCTTATGATTCTGTATTAGCTATGCTTCAACTAGGACTTTTAGTAACATCGTTTTTATTATTGTTTGTTTCTGTTTTGGGACAGATTAACATAGGTTTATCTTCTTTAGAACAACGTACACATGAGCTGTTGATTAGAAGAGCAATAGGAGCTTCCCGCGCAAATATTGTTACTTTGGTTTTAGGTACGCAACTGATTATTTCAATATTCGTTTGCATTGCGTCAATTTTACTCTCGCTACTTATCGTTGAAGGTATCAGTGTATTGCTTCCACCTGATTCACCAATAACAGCACCAAGTTATCCTATTTTTTCGGCTGTCATAGCTGTAATAACTTCTGTTATTGTTGCATTATTAGGCGGGTTATTGCCCGCAATAAAAGCAGCAAAACTGGAACCTGCATTAGCACTTAGATAAAAGTTTAAGAAATTGGAGGAATAAATATGAAAATATTATCTGCTAAAACAAAAATTCTTTTAGGAATGATTTTTACTTTAATGATATGCTTAATGTTTGCGGGGTGTTCTAATTCTGATACTACATCTGATTCAAGAGGATTTACAGACTTTGAGCATATCGAAGAAGAATATCTTGCAACCATTGACAGTTTGGATTGGCCAGATGGAGTTGAACTTCCTAAAAAGTTGGAAAATGAAGATACAGGGGCTTCTTTCCAAGTTGGCTATGGTGAAACAAGAGCTTCTAACTTGTGGGAATATTCATGGATGAAAGAATGGCTTGACACTTATAATACAAATCCGGAAAGAGCCGAAAAAGCATTAGAAGAATTGGAAAAAGCATTTGATATGCCATATATGGGAAAAGACAGGTGCGATGACGCTACTCGTAATTATTTGCGAGAAAATATTGACAAAGCAAAACTAGGTGATCCATCTGGTTTTAGGGAGTGTATAGATGTTAATTATTGATTGGTCTTACTAACAAGTAATTTTCAAGTACATTTAGGGAGGTGAATTAAGTAGATGAGAAGAAATTATAAGAGAAAAAAATTCCATGTAAGCGGTATCTGTATTTTTCTTGTTTTGATAATATTTAGTGTTGCTTTTGTATTGTGGGCAATGAAACCTGACAATTTTCGCAATGAGAAGAATAAAATCAACTCTTGGCTGAATGGAATTTCCTTTCAAGATTTTTATAATGCAAAATCCCTCATATTAGTTGACCTTTCTAATGACAATATATTTATTTCAAAGCGAGAAAACGAGCAACAGCTTCCTGCCAGCTTAGCCAAATTATTTGTCATTGAATACGCAGCAACACTTGCGGATTTAGATAGTATTGTTCCTGCAAATTATGAAGCAATCCAATTAACTAAACCTGGTTCATCTGTTGCGAATATAGACGCGAAAAAATATTTTCTCCACAATTTGTTTGCTGCCATGTTGGTTCCATCTGGAAATGACGCTGCTTATGTAGTCGCGGATTATTGTGGTTCTATTCTTTCACCACAAGCTAAGAATAGTCAAGAACGTATTAATGTTTTTATGGAACATCTAAATAATTACTTACAAAATCAAGGGTATGAAAACACAATTTTATATGACCCAAGCGGATATGATGTCAATGCTCTCACTACCGTTTCAGACCTAAAATCAGTATCTACTCACCTTTTAGAGAAGCAATGGTTTAGAGATATTGTTTCAAAGAGTAATTATACAGCTACTTTACCTGACGGAAGTACGCAGACATGGAGGAATACTAATACTTTTCTTGACCAAACATCAGAATATTACAATGAAAATGTTAAAGGTATCAAGACAGGTTCCTTATCTAATGACTATAATTTAGTTGTTCTTTATCAACAACATGGAAAGGAATTTTTAATATGTAGTTTAGGCTCTCAATCGGATTCTTCAAGATATGATGATGTGAATTATATTCTTAAAACAATAGATGAATCTGACTATTTAACTAAATGATTTCATCTGCCGGACGACGGCAAAAGAAAAAAAGCCGTCGCAGAGCAGACACATTTTCACGCGCCTACTCTATTTCGGCGGCTTTGATTATCAGAGCCGCCGTTTCTTTTTATCCATCTAAATTCCAACGACGACCCTCTACCATGTAAAGGCATGGCGGCTTTAGGAGGTAGCCGCCATGCACTTATCAACTTATCGACACAAATCGACATTCCCCCAATTATCAAAAAAAGTCTATCCCCTGCAACGGGGTATTTCGGGCATAAAGATGAACGAAAAAAAGAAGTTTTGGACGCTTACCATAGCGCGGTGGAAAAAGCAGCCCCGGAGAAACCAAAGGAAGCCGAGCCGAAAAAAGGAAAACGGGCAGCAAAGAAAAAACACAGCGAAATAGACCTTTAACCGCTGTATCTCTTTACTGCTCTTTACAACCTTTTATATGCCCGCGTGGAATTTGGGCACCATTTGGGCACCATTTACGGAAAAAGCACCATGAAAACAGAGGGTAAAAGAAACGCCGACAACTCACAAAAACGTAGTGTTCATGCGGGTTTTCGGCGTTTTCCTATCCCTTAACGGGCTTCTATTCATCTTGTGCGAGAGAGAAAAATTCTACTATTTTTTATCAATTCTATCATCACTCCTGTAACCGGTCCAAACGCAAACGCCCCAATCAGTGCAGGTAAATCTGACAGATCCATTCGTGCAAATGATGGACTCAAAGGAACCGGAAACTCTAAAAATGCCAACACATATGATATAGCTGCCAGTAGAGCTGTCATTGTTATCGTCCTTGTAGAAACTAAATTTTTTCTTGTTTTAATAGTTGCTGTATTGTTACTCATAAATCTCCTTTTTGTGAGATATGCCTGAATTTAAAACAGCCCGCAGTATGGGATTTCCTGCGGGACTTGTTTTATCATATCTTCTCTCATCCGGACTTTACCGTCGGTTATGGAATTGCACCATATCAGCTTTTGCTCGCAGACTATACTGCCGGTCAGGAATTACACCTTGCCCCGAAGACTGTAATTTTTTCTGTTAATTATCTTTAAAATTCATAAGGTGGATTTCCAGAGAAATCTGCGATTAAACCATGCGGATTTTCAAGATAGAATACCTCAAAAATAGGATTATCTGCTGTCTGATACTGTCCCTTAACGATAGGATTGTTCATGCATCCTTCCTTTACACTCTTGTTGTCCTCAAATACTGCTTTACCATGAAGACGAATCCATGCGTATTCAGGGGAAGATACTGATACTTCTACTTCAGGATTTGCTAACATATCCTTGTAAACATCCTTTGTGTTGTTAGTACAGAACCAAAGCTTTCCGTCCTGCTCAAAACAGAACATGAATGGACGGCATTTTGCCTTTCCATCTCTTCCGACGGTTGCTAAATACTGAACCGGGTTTTTCTGTAAAAATTCTACTACTTTCTGCATTTTAAATTACCTCCTTGATATGTTGTAACAACGATTATTACATCTTGTAGCTATACAATATCATCCGTTTAATGTAATGTCAATAGTTACATCAAATTTTTTGTAACTTTTTTTGTTACAACTCCTTTTGAAGATTTTGCATTGATTATGAAAAACGAAAAGGCTCCGGAAATTGTGATGATATAATCACTCATCCGAAGCCTTCTGTAGGCTACTCTTCCTCTGTATACACTGCAATATCTTTTTTCACATCAGCAAGTGTCATTTCTGAAAGTTTTTCCTCCATTGCCTTCTGTACTTCTAACAGTCTCTTATCAAGAACATGGTGAATATTCTTTCCTACCGGACATTTCTGATTGGGATTCTCATGAAAATGAAACAGTTCTTCATCTGGTGCACATTCCACTGCTTTATACACATCAAGGAATGTAATCTGCTCCAATGGTCTGGTAATTGTCACACCGCCTGTCCCTCTTGCAACTTCAATAAGACCAGCAGCCTTTAATTGTTGCAATATTTTACGAACAATCACCGGATTAGTTCCAATGCTTGCTGCCATAAAATCACTAGTCATCTTCTGATCCGAAAATGTATCTATACAGGCAAACATATGGATTGCCATTGTAAATCTGCTTGAAATCTGCATTATAAACACCTCTCTTTGACAGTAATCATATCAAAAAACAGATGTAATTTCAATGGTTACATTGTTGTTGAAAACTTAATATAAATACAATCAATAGTCTGCTTTAAAAAAAACAGGAAGATACTTTACAAAATCTTCCTGTTTTCTTTTTGTTTTAGTAATATCCTCGTTCCTCCCGCCAGTCTTTCACATAACATCGGATTCCGATATAGACCACGTGCACAAGAAGTAACAGTAGAATAAGGTTCATCGAAATGATTGATTTTATCCATTCTCCAAAGTAAATTACAATAGCTGTACTCGTTATCGCCACTATGATACTAAGGATATCCCAGCAATATTTCCGGTAGATTTTTCCCACCTGATAACCAATCCCAACTATCAGTAATCCAGTTATTATGAATAAAATTCCCATAACAATAGCTACGATCAGCCAGTACATAAGCCCGGAAAGGATACGGTTAGGTATTCCGCCACTTAACTGTCCGAAAGAATCTGCCCCTATGACAAACTCCCGAAACAATCTTCCCATTCCTTTTCCTAACACACCGAAAAAGGTGATACAATCGTTAAGGAAAACTGGCGAAAGAATAGCAGTAAACAGTGTTGTTGTTAAGCTGTACCATGCCAGTAGGAACAGGATACTTTCATAACCAGTTGTCATATTTTTATATTTCTTTTCCAACTGACTTTTGCGGTTATCGCATTTCTCTTTTGCTTTTTGGTAAACAGTACGGTCACATTTTTCGCATTTCTCATAAGGCACTTTTTTCTCAACAGCTACCTCAACCGTCTTTTGGTGTGTCTGTGCATAAAGTTTTTCCTGTTCTGCTTTTTCGTACTTAAATTTCCATGCCACGACTTCTGCGTCGGCTCTTTTCCTGTTGTCTGTCTCGCTGATCAATCGTTCCTCTGTTTGCCTTAATCTTGTCCACAATGCTTCGATATTCTCGGCTCTGTTTTCGCTGTTCAATTTCTCGTTCAAGGTCAGCGATTCGCTTAGCTGCCTGTTTAGTTCCTGGATTGTCTGGTCTTTCTGATCCAGTTCGTCCTGCATCTGTTCGGTCATCAGCAGAAGTTCTTCCACCTGCCCGACGTTCTCTAAGTTTCTGCATCCGTTCATCAATCTCCCTCGCTTTCTCTATCTGCTGTTTAAGGTCAGCAATTCGCTGTTCTGTTTCTGCAATAAGCTGTTCTCGCTGTTCAGCTTCTGCGTTAATTCCTGCCATTGCTGATTCTCGGTTTCCAACTGTTCGATTCTGGTTTTCTGTTGCTCGATCTGTGAGAGCAGTTCTTCGGTATCTGGCAAAAGATTCAGCAGCCCGGATAATTCGCTGTTTAAGCTTTTCAAACTCTGGTTCTGCTCCTGAAAGGACAGAAGCTGCCTGTCCCGTTCCTGCAATTCCTGTACCATCTCTGCCATAAGATTCTGCTGTTCCTCGATCTGGTTTATCATTGTCCCCATCATAGGAATGACTTCCCGGCTTTCTTCTAATGTCATCCAATCGCTCCTTCCATTGTGTCAATGCACCGGATACTTTTCCAAAAGAAATTTGTATTTTATTCAGCAGTGCATTTTGTCTTTTTATGATCTGGTTTTCCTCCACTTTCCATGAAGCGGATGGTGTCTGCCCATTTTGAAATTTCTCATCAATTTTTCTGGCATCTGCACCCTCATGGATTGTCGGTATCTCTAATTTCCCCTGCCTTGCATAAGAACGGTGGTCAATGTGATTCTCCGTTTTCAAATGTGCATTACAGACGTTTGCCCATTCGCTCCGCCATAGTTCACAATTTTTTTGATTGTTCCATCCGGTAGCATCGGTTAATACACGTTTCCACTG
>NZ_QUKK01000017.1:0-10652 GCF_003481085.1 Coprococcus sp. TF11-13
GCATTTCTCATCAGTGCTGCATTCATCAATAACCGCATAACATTTTTCTTACCAGTTCTAGCTCTGCCCGTAATTGTATAGCAGAATGTTCTCCTAAGGTCTATTCCATATCCCTCTGCACTTACACTGTCATATCCTATCGGCAACATATATCCATTACACATCTGAGCAACATCATTACGCCTCTTGAATATCTCCCACGTAGGTTTTTCTGGAATTTCAGGAATACTTTCCGCTACCTCAGTAGCTCCTTCAGCCATAGATGCACACATATTGCGAAGTAACTCTATACGTTCCATATCATCGCACCTATCCGTAGCTATCGCTGTCTGGAATTCCATTACTTCTCCATCGACCTTTATGAGTCCTCTTCCCTTTAGATTTTCCGGTTCAAGCTCCACTCTTCCTGTTCTCAGAACCGATGAGTACATATACTTTTCATTCAGGCTCAATGCCACTGTTTCAGATATATTGTCTTCTATCCTTCCAGGTATTCCCGTATTACCAAATCCATTTGCAGTTACAATCGTATATATTCCATATGCAGTACCATCATGAACAATCTTCTGCATATTATCATCATATATTTCTGCTGTTTTTTCACGAAATCCAGCATAGTTATCTATTATGAACACTACTGCAGGCATATCGTTTTTGTTAACTTTTTTATAGGAGTTGAAGCTTATTCCACCAAGAATATTTTTTCTTGTAGATATAATCCTGTTTATTAAGAATATCAGTTTCCTAATTCTGTCGTCATCATCCTCGCTAACAAAGCCGCCAACCTGTGGAGCCTGTTCAAAGCACCGCAAAGATTTATTGCTAAAGTCTGCTATGTATATATTCACTTCTGAAGCTTTATATCTGGTTATCAATGATGCAATAAGTGTCTGAACAAAGGTACTTTTACCACTTACATTCGTTCCACATATTGCAATATTTCCAGCATCCGCAATATCTATCCTATATGGTTTCTGACTTTGCCTTGATGGATCATCGTACATTCCTATAGTTGCCACCAATGAATATGTATCATCTGATTTATTTATCGGATATTCATTATCTATATCGTCTATAAATATAGGATTAGCTATTGGTGGTATCCACAAACTATAATCTCTGTTATATCCATTTTCTCTTGCTACCTTGGCCAAATACTCTTTAACCGCATCCAACTGCGTTACGCTGTTTGCCGGATTTGACACTTTGGCAATTTTCTTCTTTCTTATAATCTCCGAACCAGAAGCTGAAAGTATCGCAGTTCGTGTATCTTCACCAGAAACCGCATCTCCCCGATACTCAGCTCCACTCCAGCCAGACTGGAATAGCTCATACACTTCATCATTTCCAACCTGCAGATATCCTCTTCCTGCCTGAGTTATAAAAGCAGCATCCTCCTTGTGCAGCATCTCTTTACTGTCCTGCTTATCCTGCACTCTAAGACACAGCTTAAACTTAGAATTTGACCAAATATTTTCGTCGACTGTTCCTGCTGGTTTCTGCGTAGAAAGGATCAGATGAACACCAAGGCTTCGTCCAACCTGTGCAACACTTATAAGCTCCTTCATAAATTCCGGCTGTTCTCGCTTCAGCTCGGCAAACTCGTCCACTATTATAAACAGATGTGGTACCGGAAGTTCTACCTCACCAGCTTTTACAAGCTTGGTATAATTATTAATATTGTTCACTCCGGCCTCATTGAAGACTCTCTGTCTTCGCATATTCTCGCTCTTTATGGACACCATAGCTCTCTTTATCGCACTTCCTGACAGATTCGATATTGCTCCTATCATGTGTGGAAGACCATCAAACAGGTTTGCCATTCCTCCGCCCTTATAATCAATAATGAAAAAGCCTATATCATCAGGGCTGTAGTTTATCGCCATTGAGAGAATATATGTCTGCAACGTCTCCGACTTTCCCGATCCTGTAGTTCCCGCAACAAGCCCATGGGGGCCATGATATTTCTCATGTACATCAAGAATACAGTCCTTGCCACCAGCCGACTGACCTATGACAGCCCGCATACTGTTGTAATTTTTGTTTGTCTTCCATCTGTCGAGAACCCGCAATTCTTCCAGCCTTTGTATTCCCAGCATATCAAAAAATGTAAGGCTGTCGGGTATACCGCCAGCCTCCACATCTTCGTTCACCTTTATAACTGCTATTCTGTCGGCAAAAGCTGCCAGTTGACTTTCTGTCACCTTATCAAAATCTACATGGCTATACTCATCCGTCTTCATCCTATGGATTCCCGAAAACTGTTTGTCGATTATAAGCTCATAAGTAGTGTCATTCAACAACTGCGATTCCTTATCAGCCAAGGTTACCACTGTGAAAGAATATTTCTGTGCATCTGTTGTTATGTACTTATTTATCGCATGCCCTTCCAGCAGAGAAGTATCAGCAACAAACAACACAATGTGAGTAAACTGTCGCTTCTCTATAGTATAATCTTTCTGTTCCCGGTCTCTCAGAATATCAATAATTCTGAAAAACAGGTCGTCCACTGAGCTTCTATCTGACGCCATCAGTCTCTCACTATAATCATCGAGCCACACATGCGGCATAAACCTATAGTTCATCCATTCACTGCTATCAGTTTCAGAATCGAATGCAAATGCAAGTTTTACATCACGATAAGAATTATTCGCTGCTATCTGTGCAATCATGGTTCTTGCCACATCAAATGCTTTGCTCTTATCTCCCGCTCCAACTATACCTATTATACCTGTAGCTCCGAGATCCACGCCCTGCGGAACATCCTTTATTCGTGAATATACAGCCTTTACTTTGCCCGGGATCTGTATCAATTCATCATCAGACTGTTCCATTCGTATCTTAGGAACAGTTATATACTCTGACACATCCAATGTTCCCAGGCCAACCCGCTCCACCAGATAATCCTTCTGATTCCTGTTCCTATTCCACAATTCAGT
The DNA here is from genome assembly GCF_003481085.1 of Coprococcus sp. TF11-13. Lineage (NCBI taxonomy): Bacteria > Bacillati > Bacillota > Clostridia > Lachnospirales > Lachnospiraceae > Coprococcus > Coprococcus sp. TF11-13. Next base: position 2,940 of record NZ_QUKK01000017.1, read on the forward strand.
TGACTGATCTGTATATTGCGTTATAACATCAGGAGATTTGTACATATCTCCAAGCACATTTTTTATAGTGTTCTGATTATAAGCTATCTGTTTTATCTGCCGTCTCAGATATCTGGCATACCCAGATCTCCTGTCAAGCTCCCCCTGTGCATTTCTCTTCTTATCATAATGCATATTGATGAAGGCCCATAACACTCCTATAGCCGCAGATGCAGCAGCAGTGATAAGACCTGTATACATAAGCATTCCAGAATTGCTCCCTGATGATCTGTAGCTGTACATAGCAAGAACTCCTCCAAGCATCATAGGGATCATCATTGTAAATGTTGGTCCTATAACCATCAAGAGCGGCTTCTTTTCTATCTGCTGTTTTGCCGGTGGATTCTCAATTGTCACTGACTCTATAACCGGCTCCTTCGTATTTCTGGGGGATCTGTGAAAAAATCTGTCTTTTTCCTGAACATCCTCATACTTAAGCGCCTCTGAATCCAAGTATGGCAGATTGACAATAATACTGTCTTTTAAGTCGTTCTGTATAATCACACCGATAATCTGCACACAATATATTATCCTTAAAGCACCGAGTTCTATAATATCTCCACATTTGAGCTTGTATCCTGACTGTACCAGATTGCCATCCACGGTCAAGCTACGACTGCCAGTATCACATATAATCCATCCATTTCCATTTTCCACAAATTCGGTCTGAACACCAATCATTTCCGGGCTTCTCACCACAATCTCATTCTCGTCAAGACTTCCTATTCTTATACGATGGACACCCGATATCATATATTTATCCACAGGAGTCATAAATTCCATAAGATTTCCTCTTTCGACTATTTAATAACACACTTTACAGCACTTGTGCTGGCACCATTCTGCACGTTTCCGCCTGACTTATAGCAAGGAACAACCTTAATATAATATTTTCCAGCTTTCAGTCCGGTTATGGTTGTACTGGTACCCGTTATCTTACTCTTTGAATTATATAGTGACATCTGTCCACAATCTTCACTGTCCTTCTTGTAGCCATAATAATATATCCTATATTCGCTGGCATTATACTCCTTCTTACTATTAGACCACTGTATATATAACTGTCCTGATTTTTTAGATTCTGTATTCGCTATCTTAACTATGTTTGGCACCACTTTTATAGTTCTGGTGATAGACTTTGTACTATAGTGCGCAGCATCCGCTCCCTTTGGTGTAAAGGTAGCTGTAATCACTACACTGCCAAATGCTTTGTTATTCATAACCTGAACTCTTCCACCTGCCGCATTGATCGCAAGCAATTTAGGATTACTTGATTTGAAGCTAAATGTACCCTGACAATCACTAGGTGCAACACACTCAAAGCCATGTGTTCCATTTGCATTGTGCCATGTTGTTGATATAGGACTCTTGAACGAGATCACCGGTACCTTTTTTTCAATTCTAAAATTCTTTACAACTCTCTTTCCTGATACACAGTTGGAACCATTTGCCGTAATAGTAACTGTCGCTGTACCAGGCTCTTTATTATTTGCGTATTGTACTGTATAATCTGATGCCTTCAGCTTTGCACTTCCATACGCAACTGTAACTGCAGGCTTGAAATAACTTCCGCTATATGTATAAGAATTAGCAGCTAATGTCACTGTCGCTTTTGTTATATCCGCCTGAGAAATTGTAAATGTCTTACTTACTTTTCCAGTTAAATTCTTACAACCCTCTATGGCTGCCTCCGCTTTATTTCCGGCCGATACATTATTCTTTAAAGTAATCTTATAGTTATCAGTACCCATTACCGCACCATTCAGCTTCACTGTAACCTTTGGTAACTTTGCTGTTCCGTCATATACACAAGATGCCACATCTATCGATGCAGACTGCACATTTGCAGGCTTAATTGTAAATTCCTTCTGGATCTCTCCGCCATAATCTCCACATCCAGTCACCACAATCTTTGCTTGTGTTCCTGCATTAATATTGTCTTTATAGGTGACCTTATAGTCTGTACCCTGTTCAATAACTCTTCCCTCATACTTGACCTGTACTGTCGGAGCTATCACCTTGCCTGTATATACATATGGTTTATCATCTGAAATGATCACCTCAGCACTGTCCTCTGATAAATTCAAGGCTGAAGGCTTGTACACATTATTATCCTGTCCGCTTGGAGCAATATCAAAACGGTGAGCCCCCACGACTTCATTGCACTTTAGATATGAACCAGACTTAACCTCAAGAGTCATGATACTGCCTCCACATGAGATTATCTTGTCTATTTTGCATGGCTCACTGCCTATGGCCAGTTTTTCGCAGTAGAGTCTCATGGACTGTGCGGTAAGTCCACGTATCTTCAGCTCGTCTTTATCCTCACTGTAATCTATTTTTCCATACACATACGCATCCGCTGCTTCAGACTCGGTCATGGTTATCCATGCAAGCGCTCTTCCGTTTGGTGATGTACTTAATCTTACTCCAACCGGATAATTTGCTATGCAATAATAGGTTTTTACCGCATCAGTCGAATCCGACTCATCAGCGTGTGCCTGCACCATACCAAATGAACATATAGCCAAGACAATCATCACTGCCGCTATAAGTTTTTTTACTCTCGTCATCTGAAATGCCCCCTTTACTTCCTTATATCTCCTCTGCTATTTGTAACCTTCTGTGATTCAACGCCATTTTTCTTCACATAAATTACAGGATAGTATCTGCTATACTTTGATACATTCACAGTAATAACTACTTTCTTGCCTTTCTTTACAGTTTTTATATGTGGCTTACCATATAGTTTTTTCATCTTTGACGATTCATACACTTTTACGATAACCTTTGAATTCGGAGTAGGATTATTTACTGTTACTTTTAGTGTTTTGCTGTTATGGGCAATTGACACAGATGACATCACCGGTCTTACATAATATGTAATCTTTCTTACCTTCTGCTCATATACACCATTATCACCTGCTTTTATCGTAACTATAGCTTTACCAACACCCTTTATTGTTATCTTTCCATTATTCGCTACAGAAATAACCTTAGGATTGGATGAACTATATGTAAGTCTGACTCCACCCTTTGCTGAGGCTCCTATGCTTCTCTTCACGCCCTTCTTATAATTATACTGTGTCTTTTTACTCTTAACCTGTATGTTCTGAGGTTTTCTTACCTTCACAGTGATTGTTTTTGAGCATGGCTTATAATTTGACTTTGTCTTATTATTAGCGCATATTGTTATTTTGGCTGTACCCGTTTTTGTGACTGTTATGACTCCTCTGTCATTGACCTTGAGTACATTCTCGTTTGAACTTGTGTATCTTATCTTCTCGTTTCCTGAAGTTGTAGCTGCAAGGGTCATAGACGCTGTTCCACGACTGTTCAGAAGAAGCGTATATGTACCTGCGGCCTGCTTACCATCCTTCTTAACAGAAAGCTTGCATGCTGCCTGAACTATTGAGAATTTCATTGTGAGTGTGCCGATATTCTCATTTTTTCCTGTAATCTTTATAACAGCGGTTCCGACATTTTTATTATTCGAGTATGTAACATCATATGCATCTGCATTTACTACAGAGCCATCATTATCCGTAACTTTAATTACCGGTTTTATAGGCTTTCCCGTATAAGCATAACTCTTAGCTGGAATACTTACATTCATACTGCTTTCATCAAACCTATAAGCTCTCTTGATAATTACATTCTCATCAGAATCCGGAGTATATATGTTGTTACCAGCCTCATATGTATACAGATATGTTCCAGTTGAATTTCCCTCCTTGAACAGACCCGTTCCAAAATCAGCATCCGCCGGTCTTCTTAACAACCTAACATACTGAAGATTTTTGCATCCTATAAAGCAAAAGTCTCCCAATTTTATAAGTCTTTCTGAAAAATCCAGATACTCTAGTAATTCGCATCCTGCAAAAGCGCAATTTCCAACACTTGACAAATTATCAGGAATATCTATGTTTTTTATTCTGTTACAGCCCTGAAAACAATAGTCTCCCAGTGTCTTGGTATACTCTGATAATTTCAAATCGGTTATGCTATAGCACTCTCCAAATGCAAACTGACCAAGTTCGTATATCTGGGATCCAGACATGTCTATATTCTTCAAACTTGAACATCTGGCAAATGCATACGCCCCTACTGACAAAGTTCCTTCTGAAAATTCCACAGACTTTAAAGATGTACATCCATAAAAAGCCCTTCGTCCTATAGTGAGAGGTTCGTCTCCCTCTATAACCACAGACTCCAGATTTGTACATCCTGAAAATGCATTGTTACCTATATGTGTAACTCCAGGCTTTACTACAACCTTTATAACATTGAAATTAGTCCACGGCTTCTTGTCCTCCAGTCCAAAGTCAATCATCGCCTTATTCGTGGAAACATCTAGCGTAAGCACACCACTGTCGCTATTATATTCTGCCCTGATTCCAGCATCCTCTGACACTGCATTCGTCGTAGCATATGCATGTACCTTCCCAGGAACAAGGCTCATCATACACATGATCACGGCTCCTACAATTCCTGTAATTATTCTTCTTTTAAATTCCTTTTTCATGATCAATCACCCCACTCTTCTTCTTCTGTTATAAACTCATCTTCATTTACGCTTGTTGTTCCGCTGTCCGCCTGTTCATTTGATCCCGAACCACCAGATGATCCCGATCCACCACCTGCTGAACCGGAGCTTGCAGCCACAGACGAGCTTGTCTTCTTGCCCTTACTCACTATCAGATACAACTGAGTATCTTCAGTCATCTCAGTTCCCGCCTTTACGCTTTGTCTGATGATCACATTCTCATCAACGGTATCAGAATTCTCCTGGAGGGTACTAAAGGTGATTCCAAGGGTTGAACACTGTATAGTTGCATCATTCAAGGTCATACCTACAAAGTCAGGAAGTTTTACTGTCTGCTCTCCCAGGCTTACTGTGACCTTTACAGAACTCCCCTTTTCTATGCTGGTTCCCTGTGTATCCTGCTGTTCAATTATCAAGCCAGCCGCAACATCCTTACTATATTCTTCAGTTTCTTCAAGCTCTATACCAGCCTCTGTAGCCATAGCTCTGGCATCATCCAGAATTTCACCAACAAATTCCGGCACAACTGTCATCTCCTTGCCTTTACTGACCGTTATTCCAACTGAAGCCTTACGTTTCACCTTCATTCCCTTGGCTATATCCTGTGAGATAACGCATCCTTCTTCTACCTCAGAACTGTATTCTTTTTTCTCCTCAAGCGTTACACCAGCCTCTCTGGCAATTTGTTTTGCCTCCGCCGTTGTGTGCCCAACAAAATCAGGCACAACAGATTTCCTATTAACCATCATGATAATTAACACAACTGAAACCAATACGATCCCAGCTATTACACCTATGATGATCTTCATATTGGGTCCATGCTTGTCAGAATCACCAACTTCAAGCGCTTTTAAAATGTCTTCAAGCTCATCTCTGCTATCTTTCGCAGCTTCTCCAACGCCCGCAGCTCCAACATCATCTTCCCGCGACACAACACCATCTCCTTTACATTATTGTCAAACAATAGTATTGCATTATCCACTATTTTTGTCAACAATCATTTAGTTTTTCTCAATTTAATTGTAAAAAAATACATTGTTTTCATAACAAATGTTGTTAAGTAAACAATGTATTTTTACAAACCATAAATTTTATTATCTATTGACTAAAATCATGTCTTCTATCTCGTCACGTTGCCAATCATACTCTTCGTCTTCACCAATTGGCAAATATTGGGGCTTCTCTTGTGGATTATAAATATACCATCCTATTTGTTGAAATATCTTTAAAACTGCTCCTTTAATCTAATAATTTAAAAACAATATTTTATAATAAACATTTCGAATTCTTAATTTCTTTCATTTCTTCTTGATTCAAATTTTTAAATTCTATCCCAACGAAATAATCGTCTAAAAACAATAAATTATTTAAATCATTAATCCTATATGCATTTAGAACACACTCTTCAATATCATCTCTTAATATTAAAATTGCATTTTCTGACTTATATCCTTGATTTCTTGCCAATGTTCCTATATCTTGGCATGCCTCTGTAGAAGTAAGATTTTGCACATATCCCCATTTCGAAGCAATTGTTGCATCTGTCAAATCCAATACCTTTTGACCAGATAAATTTATATCGTAACTAATTGCATATTTAGCCGTATTTCCATGTTCCGCTAATTCTGCAACTATTGTATTGCTATCTGCACCTACATAAAATCCGCCTCCGAATCTACTTCCTTTATTAAAAAATTGTGGATCAATACCATTTAAAACACTTTGCGCTTGATTTGCACTTCCAACTGCATGTTGTACAGATAGACTTCCACCCTTAAATCTACTGGCTTCTATCAACTATATTTCTGTTATATATTTACTTGGTATTACATCAGCTAACCATACCTTTTCATTTCCAAAATAAAAAAGTATTCCATCTTCCCAAGCTCTTTTTGCATCAATTTGCAAAACACATGGTTTATTATCACGTCTTAATCCAACACTCTGTGCTGTACTAATATCTTGTGACAAATGAACATATTGTCTTCCTTGAGGTAATAGGCCATTAATTTTTATACTTGATAAAAATCTTCTAGCCGTACCATGATATAAAATATCTGGAGGTATCATTTTTTCTTTCTTTATGTGCATCGGAATTGAATGACCATAAAATGCTCTGATTTTTCCACCGCTTATTTCATGTCTCTTCTTCTCTGATTTATCTATCATAACTAATAAATCGTCTTCTGATGTACCTATCCATTTCATATCCTTATTCAGAGCATCCACTAATTGTTCTACTGACACCCAACCTTCTTCATCCATCTCCAACTCATATTCCCAAGGTGCATGACGAAGTGCATACGATACTTCTTTGCTTAATTCTTCATAATTAATCATCTGCTTCTTCCTCATCTATCATTTCCTGTATTGCTTCCTTAAACCATTCCCAGAAAGTATTATACTCTTTTCTCTGTTCATATCCAGCACTTGCAAAATCATGAATAATTTGGACTTTACTATTTTTTTTAATATCAAAACAAGCTATATCATCACTATCATCTCTTCTAGCAAAAGGAACAAGTTCTCTATCTGGATAACGTTCCTTTAATCCTTTAATTCTTTTTTCAACCTGTTCTTTGCTCATTAAGTACCAAAAATCAAAGTCCACCAGATTTAGTTCAACAATTTTTAAAAACTCTTTGGGATAATTAAATTCTTGATATACTTTACTTACATCATATATTTCCATGTTTGCCTCCTACTTTATTGTATCCATATCAAACGCTCCAAATGGATTACTATTTCTAAAAGATGCCTTTTGTTTTCCAACTCTTAGACTAATTGCATCGCCCCATGTAACAGGAACACCTTTCTTAGTTGTAAATCTCTCGATATATTCCTCAGGTAAAATATCATTATATCCATGCACATTAGCTTTAACATTAATACCAGCTTCTCTTGCAGATACAACACGTGTATTATCTATTGTTGTATATATTCCATCAGGCATTTCTACCACATCAATCGGGTCACCCTTCCACCCATTCTTCTTCATGCTATCTATAATCTCACTTGAACCATTTACAGACGATTGACTATATCTTATTTCTTTAGGATTAATTGTCTTACTTCCACCCTCACAAGTAATACTTCTTTCAGACTCCACCCGTCCTTTGCTAGTAGAC